>NZ_JBEXCW010000032.1:0-93707 GCF_040605435.1 Streptomyces sp. NPDC005574 | reverse complement strand
GACGGCTGGCTCAAGTACGACGGGCCGATCGCCGCGGACTTGAACTTGGACTGGACGGTGCCGTCGGGGTCGCTCGGCGAGTGGACGGGTTTCGTCGCGGGGCCGGGCCGTCGGCGCGTGAGCCGGGACGACCTACGCCTTGCGCAGACGGAACGTCAGGGACAGGCCCTCGTCGGTGAACGCGGGGCCGTAGGAGTCGTCCGCCTCGCCCTGGGCGAAGTCCGTGGCGAGGACCTCGTCCGCGATCAGCTCGGCGTGCTCGCTCAGGGCGGCGATGACCGCCGGGTCCGTCGAGGTCCAGCGCAGCGCGATGCGGTCGGCCACGTCCAGGCCGCTGTTCTTGCGGGCCTCCTGGATCATCCGGATCGCGTCCCGGGCCAGGCCCGCCTGCCGGAGTTCCTCCGTGATCTCCAGGTCGAGCGCGACCGTGGCACCGGAGTCGGAGGCGACCGACCAGCCCTCGCGCGGGGTCTCGGTGATGATGACCTCGTCCGGGGCGAGCGTGACCGTCTCGCCGTCGACCTCCACCGACGCCGTGCCCTCGCGCAGCGCCAGCGACAGCGCGGCAGCGTCCGCGTGGGCGACGGCCTTGGCGACGTCCTGGACGCGCTTGCCGAACCGCTTGCCCAGCGCGCGGAAGTTGGCCTTCGCGGTGGTGTCGACGAGGGAGCCGCCGACCTCCGACAGGGACGCGAGGGACTCGACGTTCAGCTCCTCCGTGATCTGCGCGTGCAGTTCGCGGGCCAGGGACTCGAAGCCGGTCGCCGCCACGAGGGCGCGCCGCAGGGGCTGACGGGTCTTGACGCCCGACTCCGCGCGGGTGGCGCGGCCCAGCTCCACGAGCCGGCGCACCAGCACCATCTGCCGGGACAGTTCGGGGTCGATCGCGGACAGGTCCGCCTCCGGCCAGGACGCCAGGTGCACCGACTCCGGGGCGCCCGGGGTCACCGGGACGACCAGGTCCTGCCAGACCCGCTCGGTGATGAACGGGGTCAGCGGAGCCATCAGCTTCGTCACCGTCTCGACGACCTCGTGCAGGGTGCGCAGGGCCGCCTTGTCGCCCTGCCAGAAGCGGCGGCGGGACCGGCGTACGTACCAGTTGGACAGGTCGTCGACGAACGCCGACAGCAGCTTGCCGGCGCGCTGGGTGTCGTAGGACTCCAGAGACCGCGTCACCTGGTCGGTGAGCGCGTGGAGTTCGGAGAGCAGCCAGCGGTCCAGGACCGGCCGGTCGGCGGGCGCCGGGTCGGCCTCGCTGGGGGCCCAGTCGGAGGTGCGCGCGTACAGGGCCTGGAAGGCGACGGTGTTCCAGTAGGTGAGCAGGGTCTTGCGCACCACCTCCTGGATCGTGCTGTGGCCCACCCGGCGGGCCGCCCACGGGGAACCGCCGGCCGCCATGAACCAGCGGACGGCGTCGGCGCCGTGCTGGTCCATCAGCGGGATCGGCTGCAGGATGTTGCCCAGGTGCTTGGACATCTTGCGGCCGTCCTCGGCGAGGATGTGGCCCAGGCACACGACGTTCTCGTACGACGACTTGTCGAAGACCAGCGTGCCGACCGCCATCAGCGTGTAGAACCAGCCGCGGGTCTGGTCGATGGCCTCGGAGATGAACTGCGCCGGGTAGCGGGACTCGAAGAGTTCCTTGTTCTTGTACGGGTAGCCCCACTGCGCGAACGGCATGGAACCCGAGTCGTACCAGGCGTCGATGACCTCCGGCACGCGCGTGGCGCTCTCACCGCAGCCGTCCTGCGGGCAGGCGAAGGTGACGGCGTCGATGTAGGGGCGGTGCGGGTCGAGCTGCGACTGGTCGGTGCCGGTCAGTTCGCCGAGTTCGGCGCGGGAACCGACGACGGTGAGGTGGTCCTCCGCGCAGCGCCAGATCGGCAGCGGGGTGCCCCAGTAACGGCTGCGGGACAGCGCCCAGTCGATGTTGTTGTTCAGCCAGTCGCCGAAGCGGCCGTGCTTGACGGTGTCCGGGAACCAGTTGGTCTTCTCGTTCTCCTGGAGGAGACGGTCCTTGACGGCAGTGGTGCGGATGTACCACGACGGCTGCGCGTAGTAGAGCAGCGCGGTGTGGCAGCGCCAGCAGTGCGGGTAACTGTGCTCGTACGGGATGTGCTTGAACAGGAGGCCGCGCTGCTGGAGGTCCGCGGTGAGCTGTTCGTCCGCCTTCTTGAAGAAGACACCGCCGACCAGCGGGACGTCCTCCTCGAAGGTGCCGTCCGGGCGGACCGGGTTCACGACCGGCAGGCCGTAGGCGCGGCACACCTTGAGGTCGTCCTCACCGAAGGCGGGGGACTGGTGGACCAGGCCCGTGCCGTCCTCGGTGGTGACGTACTCGGCGTTGACCACGTAGTGGGCCGGTGCCGGGAACTCCACGAGCTCGAATGGACGTTGATAGGTCCAGCGCTCCATCTCGGCACCGGTGAAGGTCTCACCGGTGGTCTCCCAGCCCTCGCCGAGCGACTTCCCGACGAGCGGCTCGGCGACGACGAGCTTCTCCTCGCCGTCCGTCGCGACGACGTAGGTGACCCCGGGGTGGGCGGCGACGGCCGTGTTGGACACCAGCGTCCAGGGCGTCGTCGTCCACACGAGGAGCGCCGCCTCACCGGCGAGCGGACCGGAGGTGAGCGGGAAACGGACGTACACGGACGGGTCGACGACCGTCTCGTAGCCCTGCGCCAGTTCGTGGTCGGACAGGCCGGTGCCGCAGCGCGGGCACCACGGGGCGACGCGGTGGTCCTGGGTCAGCAGGCCCTTGTTGAAGATCTCCTTGAGCGACCACCAGACGGACTCGATGTACTCCGGGTCCATGGTCCGGTAGGGGTCCTTGAGGTCCGCCCAGTACCCCATGCGGGTCGTGAGCTCCTCGAAGGCGTCGGTGTGCCGGGTCACGGACTCGCGGCACTTCGCGTTGAACTCGGCGATGCCGTACGCCTCGATGTCCTGCTTGCCGGAGAAGCCGAGCTCCTTCTCCACCGCCAGCTCCACCGGCAGGCCGTGGCAGTCCCAGCCGGCCTTGCGGGCCACGTGGTAGCCGCGCATGGTGCGGAAGCGGGGGAAGACGTCCTTGAAGACGCGTGCTTCGATGTGGTGGGCGCCGGGCATGCCGTTGGCGGTGGGCGGGCCCTCGTAGAAGACCCACTCGGGGCGGCCCTCGGACTGCTCCAGGCTCTTGGCGAAGATCTTCTGCTCGCGCCAGAAGTCGAGCACCGCGTGCTCGAGCGCGGGCAGGTCGACCTGTGCGGGCACCTGGCGGTACGTCGGCGTTGTCATCAGCGGGCTTCCTCCGGCGGACTTGCTGCCTTCCGTCCGGAGGGACGAGAGCTGTGCGTGCGCCGTCTGCGGCGCGCTCCCGCGGTACCACCCTCCTTGGCTCCCTGGTGTGCGGTGCACACCGGCGAGCCCCCTCATTGGGGTCGCGATACCGGTTCTACCGGCCGCGGCCCGGGGGCTGCGGCTTTCTTCCGGCGGCTCCGGGGTGATCTTCGCGTCGTGCACGCCCCCGGGCTTCCACCGTCCCCGGGTCGCTCTGGGCTGCGTACGCCGCTACTCGTCCCCATCCACGCTTTTCGCTCCGCCCAGTGTACGGCGCCCCCGGCGCGGCCATCGACCGGATTACCGGCCGCCGCGCCAGCGGCCCCGCCACGGCCGGGGCTGACCCGAATGCCGAGGTGCGGGGGTCCGGGTTCCGCTGCGGCGGCCGCGGCGGATTACCCGGCGGGGAGCTGGGCACAACGGATGCAGGTTTGCCGCGCGGCTTCCGCGGGGCGGGCGAATCGGGCGGTGTGCCCCGTTGCCGCGGGACTCGAGTCGATTTATCGTCCCAGCACGATTCGCGAGCAAGATCACAATGTGTGAAGGGGCCGCGGCCATGGTGGCGAAGAAGTCCGCCGTTCAGCAGTCGGCGTCCGGCAGGTCCACGAACACCAGGGCCTCCGGTGGTGCGGCCAAGGACCCGAGCGGGAAGAAGAGCACCCAGGGGGCGCCCGCCGGGCACCCGGCCCCTGCCGTGAAGACGGTGGGCGCGGAGGCGAAGGGGGCGACGAAGAAGGCGGCGACGGCGAAGACGGCCACGGCGAAGTCGGCGACCGGGAAGGCGGCCCCTGCGCAAGCGGCCTCCACCGGGGCGGCCGGCCCGCAGGGCGTCGCCGGGAAGGCCGCCGCGCGGGAGCCCGCCGGCGCGAGGAGAGCCGGCCGGAAGGCGACCGGAGCGAGGTCCACGGCCCCGGAGGACGCCGTCGGGGCGGACACGGCCGGCAGACCGGAGCCCCGGGAGGCGGGGGCGGAGTCGGACAGCGGTACGGCGGCGGCCGGCAGGGCCGTGGCGAAGCGGACGGAGTCGAAACGCACGGAGTCGAGACGCACGCAGCCGGGCAGGACCCGGCCGGAGAAGACGGAGCCGGGAAAGACGGCGCCGAAGAAGGCGGCCGCCCACAGGAGCACTGCCGCGAAGGGTGCCGCCGAAGCGGGCGGCCCCACCAAGAGCACCACGAAGAGTGCGGCCAAGAAGAGCAGGGCCAAGAAGGCGGGCGCGGCCGAGGCCGCGGAGCAGACGGGAGCCACGACGGTGGTTGCGAAGAAGACTCCTGGCACGGCCACAGCGGCGAAGACGGCGGTACCGAAGACGAGGGTGGCGGCCGCCGAGCCGGGCGACCTCGCGGTACGCCCGGGTGAGGACCCCTGGACCCCGCAGGAGGTGGCGGAGGCGCGCACGGAGCTGCTGTCCGAGGAGCAGCGGCTGCGCGACGAGATCACGTCCTCCGAGCGGGCCGTCGCCGGCCTGATGCGGGACTCCGGGGACGGCGCGGGCGACGACCAGGCGGACACCGGCACCAAGAACATCACACGCGAGCACGAGATGGCCCTGGCGGCCAACGCGCGCGAGATGCTGCTGCAGACCGGGCACGCGCTGGAACTGCTGGACGCGGGCACCTACGGCCTGTGCGAGAACTGCGGCAACCCCGTCGGCAAGGCCCGGATGCTGGCCTTCCCGCGGGCCACGCTGTGCGTCGAGTGCAAGCAGAAGCAGGAGCGCCGGTACTGAGCCGGGCCGATCGGCCGCCGTACGCCTCCTGAGCACGTGCGTCCCGGGAGGCGTGCCGTACCCTCGTCCTCAGTCAGGCACCTAGGTCGAGGGACTCACGTGGCAGAGGCGGAGCGCATCATCGGTACGCCGGACACTCCGGAGGCGGCCGCGTCCGGTCCGGAGCAGGGCGAGGCCGGACGGCCGCGGGGCAGGCGTCGTATCGCCGTGCTGTTCGCGGTGGCCGCCTTCGCGTACGTTCTCGACCTCGTCAGCAAGCTGATGGTGGTGGCGAGGCTCGAGCACCACGCGCCGATCGAGATCGCCGGGGACTGGCTGAAGTTCGAGGCGATCCGCAACGCGGGCGCGGCCTTCGGGTTCGGCGAGGCCTTCACGGTGATCTTCACGCTGATCGCGGCGGCCGTGATCGTGGTGATCGCCCGGCTGGCGCGCAAGCTGTACAGCCTGCCCTGGGCGATCGCGCTCGGTCTGCTCCTCGGCGGCGCGCTCGGCAACCTCACCGACCGGATCTTCCGCTCGCCCGGCGTCTTCGAGGGCGCGGTCGTCGACTTCATCGCGCCCAAGCATTTCGCCGTCTTCAACCTCGCCGACTCGGCGATCGTCTGCGGCGGCATCCTGATCGTGCTGCTGTCCTTCCGGGGCCTGGACCCCGACGGGACCGTGCACAAGGACTGAGCACGCGGGCTGCCGTACGGCGGTGTCCGACCCGTCCGGCATACTCGACGGGTGAGCACCGTTCCCGAGATCCGTACCCTGCCCGTGCCCGACGGCCTGGAGGGCGAGCGTGTCGACGCCGCCATCTCCCGCATGTTCGGCTTCTCCCGTACGAAGGCCGCCGAACTCGCCGCGGCGGGGAAGGTCTCGGTCGACGGCTCGGTGGTGGGCAAGTCGGAGCGGGTGCACGGCGGGGCCTGGCTCGAGGTGGAGATGCCGCAGGCACCCGCGCCGGTGCAGGTCGTCGCGGAGCCCGTCGAGGGCATGGAGATCGTGTACGACGACGACGACGTGGTCGTGATCGTCAAGCCGGTCGGCGTCGCCGCGCACCCCAGCCCCGGCTGGAGCGGGCCCACCGTCATCGGCGGGCTCGCCGCCGCCGGGTACCGCGTCTCGACCTCGGGCGCCGCCGAGCGCCAGGGCATCGTGCACCGCCTCGACGTGGGCACCTCGGGCCTGATGACGGTCGCCAAGTCGGAGCGCGCGTACACCTCGCTCAAGCGCCAGTTCAAGGAGCGTACGGTCGACAAGCGGTACCACACGCTCGTCCAGGGCCACCCGGACCCGACCAGCGGCACCATCGACGCGCCGATCGGCCGCCACCCCCAGCACGACTACAAGTGGGCGGTCACGGCCGAGGGCAAGCCGTCGGTCACGCACTACGACCTGATCGAGGCGTTCCGTGCGGCGTCCCTGCTCGACGTGAAACTGGAGACCGGCCGCACCCACCAGATCCGCGTCCACATGGCCGCCCACCGGCACCCGTGCGTCGGCGACCTGACCTACGGCGCCGACCCGACGCTCGCCAAGCGGCTGCACCTGACCCGCCAGTGGCTGCACGCCGTACGGCTCGGCTTCGAGCACCCGGGGACCGGCGAGTGGGTCGAGTTCGCCAGCGAGTACCCCGCCGACCTGCAGAAGGCCCTGGACCAGGTCCGCGAGGAGACGTACGCGTGAGCCTGCCGTCGTTCTCGGTTCGGGTCGCCGGGCGTCCCGCGGACCGGGAGGCGTGTTTCGCCGTGCGCAAGGAGGTCTTCGTCGCCGAGCAGGGCGTCCCCGAGGACCTGGAGTACGACACGTACGACGCCGGCGCCCTGCACGTGCTGGCGGTGCGGGAGGACGGCACGGCCCTCGGCACCGGGCGGCTGCTGCACGGGCAGGCCGCCGCGGCGAAGACCGGCGGCGACCCGGCCGTGGGGTCGCTGGGGCGGCTCGCCGTGACCCGGGAGGCGCGCGGGCTGGGCGTCGGGGCCGCGCTGGTGCGGGCCGTCGAGGACGCTGCACGCGCGCTGGGCCTGGCGGCGGTGGATCTGCACGCGCAGACCCACGCGCTGGGCTTCTACGAGCGGCTGGACTACGTGGCGTACGGGCCGGAGTTCCCGGACGCGGGTATCCCGCACCGGGCGATGCGGCGCGTTCTGTAGCGAGGGCGCGGCGCCCGCCGGGCGGCGGGTCGCGGACGCCTCCGTGCGGCATCCGGCGCGTCCGTGGCCGGAGGGGCGCCCGGGTCGAGTGCGGGGCGGCGTGGCAGGCTTGAAGTCCGCTGTGTGAACGTCGAGATCCCGCCGGAGCGCTGACCGTGGATCAGTTGGCCCTGTTGTTCGTGCTGTTGCTCGGGGCCGTGGTGAGCGTCCCGGCCGGAGACCGTATCGGGCTGCCGTCGCCCGTCCTGATGACCCTTCTCGGGATCGTCCTCGCGCTGCTCGATTTCGTGCCGAACGTCGACATCCCGCCGGACCTGATCCTGCCCGCGCTGCTGCCGCCGCTGCTCTACGCGGCCGTACGGCGCACGTCCTGGCGGCAGTTCACGGCCAATCTGCGGCCCATCCTGCTGCTGGCCGTGGCGCTGGTGTTCGTGACCACCCTGTGCGTGGCCGTGGTGGCGCACGCGGTGGTGCCCGGGCTGCCGATCGCCGCCGCCGTGGCGCTCGGGGCGCTGGTCGCGCCGCCCGACCCGGTCGCGGCGACCGCCGTCGCCGGGCAGCTCGGACTGCCGCGCCGGCTGCTGTCCATCCTGGAGGGCGAGGGCCTGTTCAACGACGTGACGGCCATCGTGCTGTACCACGTGGCGATCGCCGCGGCCGTCAGCGGCAGCTTCTCGCCCTGGCGGGCCGGGCTCGACCTGGTGCTCTCCGGTGTGGTCGCGGTGGCGGTCGGACTGGTGCTGGGCTGGGGCACCAACCGGCTGATGGACATCGTGGGCGACCCGACCCTGCAGATCGGCCTGACACTGCTGATGCCCTACGCCGCCTATGTGCTGGCGGAGGAGTTCCACGGCTCCGGGGTGCTCGCGGTGCTCACCACCGCGCTGTTCCTCGCCGAGTACGCCACCGACCCCGACGACGTGCTGACCCGGCTGGCGGGGCACACGTTCTGGGACATCGTCGACACCCTCGTCACCGGGGTCGCCTTCGGCCTCATCGGCCTGGAACTGCACAACGCGATCCGGACGGCCTCCGGGCGCTGGTGCGAGATGCTCGGGTGGGCGGCGGCGATCGTGGGCGTGGTGGTGCTCGTACGGCTGCTGTGGCTGCTGCCGGCGACCTGGCTGACCAAGCGGCTGCACGCGCGCCGGGACTACGACGAGGACATCCCGATGGGCTGGCGGGAGACCGTCGTCATGTGGTGGTCGGGGATGCGGGGCGTGGCCTCGGTGGCGCTGGCCCTCGCCGTCCCGCTGAAGACCGACGACGGGTCGCCGTTCCCCGACCGGGACGAGATCGTGTTCATCGCGTTCGGGGTGATCATGGCGACGCTGGTGCTCCAGGGGCTGACCCTGCCGTGGCTGGTGAAACGGCTCGGGGTGCGGGCCGACACCGAGCGGGAGAAGGACTTCGAGCGGATGCTCGCCGTCCGGGCGGCGAAGGCCGCGAAACGGCGGCTGCGGGAGATCGAGAAGGACGAGGACCTGCCCGAGGAACTGTCCGAGCAGATGGTGCGGCGGGCCTTCGACATCGGGCTGCGGATCAGCCCGGACATGGGAGAGGACGAGCGGCGCGAGGCGCACGAGCAACGGGTGCGCCGGCTCAAGCGGCTGCGCCGCATCCAGGGGGAGATGCTGAGCGCGGCACGGCACGAGGTGCTGGCGGCGCGCAGCGAACCCGGCGCCGACCCCGAGGTGGTGGACCGGGTCCTGCGCCACCTGGACGTCCGCAGCCTTCGCTGAGGGGCGGATCGGCGCCCGACGGCTGGGGGGACGCGGAGAGGCCTGCCAGGCCCGTTCGCGGCGGACGGGAGAGCAGTACACCGCCGAGACCAGACGGTCGACCCAGCAGGACCCGGCCGCGCGGGGGAAGCCGGATCAGGTCACGGAGAGGCGGGAAGGGCGGGGGCCGCGGCGGCCGACTGAGGTCGCCGCCGGGCCGGACCAGCGAAATCGCCGCCGGGGCCTGCCGCGCCGGCCGGCCGGGGTCGCCGCCGCGCGAACCCGGCGAAGTCGCCGCCGGGCCGGGCCGCCGACGTCGGCGGTGCCGAACCCGGCGGCCCACCCGGGCACCGGAACCGTTCCGGTCCCCGAGGAGACCCCTCGCGGCGATCGCTCAGCCGCGGCTCGCGCTCGGGGTCTCGTAGGCGCGGGGCGCGGGTACGCCGTCGTGGGCCTTGCGGCCGCCGCCGGTCCGGCCCGGCGGTACCGCCGCTTCCGCCGTGTTGACCCGCGGCAGCGCGTAGGGGTGGTGGTCGGTCAGCCAGCGGAGCATCTGCTCGCGGACGGTGACCCGGGCCGTCCAGATGTCGTCCGCGTCCTTGGCGGTGACCAGGGCCCGCACCTGGAGCGTGTTGGGGGTCGTGTCGGTGACGTCCAGCCCGTAGGCGCGGCCGTCCCAGGCCGGGGACGCGCGCAGGATGTCGCGGAGCTTGTCCCGCATCAGGTCGATCGGCGCCGCGTGGTCGAGGTACCAGTAGACGGTGCCGGTCATCTGGGAACCGCCGCGCGACCAGTTCTCGAACGGCTTCGATGTGAAGTACGACACGGGCATCGTGATGCGGCGCTCGTCCCAGGTCCGCACGGTCAGGAAGGTGAGCGTGATCTCCTCGACCGTGCCCCACTCGCCGTCGACCACGACGGTGTCGCCGATGCGCACCATGTCGCCGAACGCGATCTGGAACCCGGCGAACATGTTGCCCAGCGTGGACTGGGCGGCGACACCGGCGACGATGCCGATGATGCCGGCCGAGGCCAGCAGAGAGGCCCCCGCCGCCCGCATCGCCGGGAACGTCAGCAGCATCGCCGCCACGGCGACGACACCGACGATCGCGGAGACGACCCGCATGATCAGCGAGACCTGGGTGCGGACCCGCCGGACCCGGCCCACGTCGCGGTGGACGCGCGCGTACCGGCTGTAGGACGTCTCGACGATCGCCGCGGCGATCCGGATCACCAGCCAGGCGGCGGCCCCGATCAGGACGAGGGTGAGCGCCCGGCCGATACCGGTCCGGTGCTGCTCCAGCAGGTTCGCCTCGTCGTAGGACCCTCTGAGCATGGCCGCGCAGAGCACGAGCTGGTAGGGGATGCGGCCGCGCCGCAGCAGCTCCCACAGGGGCGTGTCACGGTCGCGCGCGTCGGCCTTGCGCAGCAGGCGGTCGGTGGCCCAGCCGATGAGCAGCGTGAGCAGCACCGACCCGCCGACCACGATCAGGGGTCGAAGTACGTTCTCCATGCCCTCGAACCTAACCGGCCCGGGAGGGGGACGAACCTGTGATCTCCGCGCGATTGTGGGTACGGGCGGTCGCCGCGGCTGTCGTACCCGGCTGGCACCATGGCCTCATGAACATCATGCTCTTTCACTCGACCTATGGCCTGCGGCCCGCGGTGCGCGCGGCGGCGGAGCGGCTGCGCGCCGCCGGGCACGAGGTGTGGACGCCGGACCTCTTCGAGGGACGAACGTTCGAGACGGTCGAGGAGGGCATGGCCTTCAACGAGTCGATCGGCAAGGACGAGGTGCTGAAGCGGGCCGTCCTGGCCGCCGCGCCCTACTCGCCTCGCGGGCTGGTGTACGCCGGGTTCTCGCTCGGCGCGTCCGTCGCGCAGACCCTCGCGCTGGGCGACGACCGGGCCCGCGGGCTGCTGCTTCTGCACGGCACCTCGGACATCGCGGCCGGCGCGGCCGTGGACGAGCTGCCGGTGCAGCTGCACGTGGCCGAGCCGGACCCGTTCGAGACCGACGACTGGCTCACCGCCTGGTACCTCCAGATGGGCAGAGCGGGCGCCGACGTCGAGGTCTACCGGTACGCCGGGGCCGGCCACCTGTACACCGACCCCGACCTGCCGGACTACGACGCGGAGGCCGCCGAGGCCACCTGGCGGGTGGCCCTCGGCTTCCTCGACGCGCTGGCGGAGGGTCACACCGGGTCGTAGGTGCGCTCCATCTTCTGCGTGCCGCTGAGCGTGCGGTAGGAGCGCGACCAGGCGGAGGTCGCGGACGGCTTCGTGCGGTCGGACACCACGTAGTAGTCCATCTGCGCGCGGGTGGTGGTGATGTCGAGCACGCCGTAGCCGTGGCGGTCGGTGTCGACCCAGTGCACATGCCGGTTGGCGGCCCGGATGACGGGCGCGGCGAGCGCCGACACCACGCCCTCGGGGACCTTCGCCAGGTCGTCGAGGTTGTCGGAGGTGACCGAGGTGACGACGAACTCCGTGGCGGCCGAGTCGGACAGCGGATACGTACCGGCGTCCAGCGGTACGTCGTTGGCCCAGGCCATGTGGATGTCGCCGGTCAGGAAGACGGTGTTGCGAATCGCGTTGGCGCGCAGGTGGGCGAGCAGCTCCCGGCGGTCGTCGGTGTAGCCGTCCCACTGGTCGGTGTTGAGGGCGAGGCCCTCCTGCGGCAGGCCCAGCAGCTTGCTGAGCGGCTTCAGCAGGTCGGCGGAGAGCGAGCCGATCGCGAACGGTGAGATCATCACCGAGTTGCCGACCAGCCGCCAGGTGGTGTCGGACGCCCTCAGCCCGGCCTTCAGCCAGTCGAGCTGGGCGCGGCCGGTGATCGTGCGCTCCGGGTCGTCGACCGAGCCGTTGCCGGTGGCGACCTGCTGCGAGCGGAAGGAACGCAGGTCGAGCAGCGACAGGTCGGCGAGCTTTCCGAAGCGCAGCCGCCGGTAGGTGGTGCCGGCGATGGCCGGGCGGACCGGCATCCACTCGAAGTAGGCCTGCTTGGCGGCGGCCTGACGTGCCGGCCAGGCGCCCTCGGTGGCCTCGGTGTGGTTCTCGGCGCCGCCCGACCAGGTGTCGTTGGCGAACTCGTGGTCGTCCCAGATCGCGATGACCGGCGCCACGGCGTGCAGGGCCTGGAGGTCGGGGTCGGTCTTGTAACGGCCGTGCCGGGTGCGGTAGTCGGCGAGGCTGAGGATCTCGTGGGCCGGCGCGTGCGGCCGTACGACGGTGCCGCGCGTGCCGTACTCGCCGGTGCCGTACTCGTAGATGTAGTCGCCGAGGTGAAGCCAGGCGTCCAGGTCGCCGCGGGCCGCGAGATGGCGGTACGAGGAGAAGTAGCCGGCCTCCCAGTTGGCGCAGGAGACCACGCCGAAGCGCAGCCCGGTGACGGCGGCGTCGGCGGCGGGCGCGGTGCGGGTGCGGGCGGCCGGGGAGACGGTGTCCCCGGCGGTGAAGCGGAACCAGTAGTCGGTGGCGGGGGCCAGGCCGCGGATGTCCGCCTTGACGGTGTGGTCGGAGGCGGCGGTCGCGGTGAGGGAGCCGTGGGCGACGACGGTGGTGAACGCCTTGTCCGTGGCGACGGTCCAGGCGACCTCCACGTCGGGGCCGAGACCGGAGCCGGGGGTCGCCTCGGGGACGGGCGTCACCCGGGTCCACAGCAGGACGCCGTCGGGCAGCGGGTCGCCGGAGGCGACGCCGTGCAGGAAGGCGGGGGCGTCGGCGGCCGCGCGCGCGGGCAGGGCGGCGGCGAGCGGTCCGGCCAGCACCGCGGTGGCGGCCGCGGCCTTGACGACCGTACGGCGGCGCGGCGACAGCGAGTTGGTGCTCTCGGGCGCCTCGGGGGCGCTCTCGGATGATCTGTATCGACTGGTCACGACCGATCAGGTTACTGATCGGTATGCAGAAGAGCGGGCGAACTCGCAAAAGTTCGCCCGCTCTTCCTCTGCCGGTCCCCCCGGAGGTTCCCGGGACGGGCGGTGCGGTGGGTCAGGCCTTGAGCGCCGCGTCGACCAGCGAGGTGAAGTCCGCCACCGTCATCGGGGGGTTGCCGTCGGAGGTCGAGATGATCTTGCCGTTCATGACGAAGCTCGGGGTGCCCGTCACACCGTCCTTGTTGGTGTCGAACGTCTTGGACATGGCCAGCGCCCAGGCGTCGTACTTGCCGCTCGTGACGGCGTTCTGGAACGCCTTGTCGTTCTTCAGCGCGGAGACCGTGTTCGCGACCTTGATGAGGTAGTCGTCGCTCTTGAACTTGTCGTCCGTCTCCTCGGGGTGGTACTTCGCCGAGTAGAGGGCGGTCTTGTACTGGAGGAACGCCTCGGGGCTCACGTTCAGCGCGGCGCCGAGGGCGCTCATCGCGTTCTTGGAGCCCTCGCCGCGCGAGCCGATCCGGCCCTTGCCGAGCGAGTCGCCGTCGATGAAGGTGCCGCCGATGTACTGGATCTTGAACTTGCCGCCGTCGATGTCCTTCTGCACCGTCGAGCCGACGGTCTGCTCGAACTGGGCGCAGACCGGGCAGCGCGGGTCCTCGTACACCTTGAGGGTCTTCTTCGCGGTGCTCTTGCCGATGACCACCGTGGTGCCGTCGGTGCCGGTGGTGTTGGCCGGGGCGACGACCTTGTCGTCCTTCTGGGACTCCCAGTAACTGGGCTTGTTGGCCTGGACGACGGCGTAACCTATGCCGCCGGCCAGCGCCAGGACGCCGACCACCGAACAGGCGACGAGGACCTGCCGCTTGACCTTGGAGCGCTTGGCCTGACGCTCGCGCTCCAGCCGCAGCCGCTCACGGGCCGCCGACTTCGACGCCTGGCTGTTCCGCTTGCTCATCTTGGTGATCTCCATGGGGGACACGCACACCTCGTGTGCGGGATACGTATGGGGGGACTACAGGTACTCAGGTGCTTTCAGAGAAAGGCGACCGAGCACGGCGGTCCACGGCGTCCCAGGGAGTGGACGAGGATCCGGTCGCGGACGGCGGTCGTACGACGGCCGGGACGCGCGAGCCGGCGTACCGCGGGAGCCGTCCGGACCGTTCCGGCGGCGACCGCCAGCAGCAGCGGCCGGAAGGTGGTCGCGGCCATCGCGCGCAGCACCTGGGCCAGCGCCCGCTCGCCGCGGCGCAGCCAGGCGGCGGCCAGCAGCCCCACGCACAGGTGCGCGCCCAGCAGCAGCCAGGCGGTGGCCGGGTCGGCGTGCGCCAGCAGGCTCGCGAGCCGGTCGGTGTCGGTGCCGGTCACGCGGGCCAGCGGGCTGCCCACGCCGGTGCCGTCGCCGCACAGCAGGTCGAGGCCGACGGAGCGCAGCGGGCCGGCGACCGGGCCGCCCGCGCGGCCGTAGCAGACGTGCTGGCCGGTGGTGAAGACCGTGTCGGCGGCCAGCTCCAGCGGGATCAGCAGGGCGGCGATCCGCCCGAAGCCGCGCTCGCGGCCGGCGAGGGCGTACGTGACGGCGAACACGGCGGCGGCGATCACCGCCACCGTGTTCAGCGGGAGCGGGGCCCGCGACAGCAGCACGTGCGACGCGGTGCTGAGGGTCACGACGCATGCCGTGAACAGCGCCGCGCGTACGGCTCTGAGGTGGGTCCCGGATATGTCCATCGCGGAGGAGAGTGTGTCACGAGCCGCCGTAGGAGACCCCTAAAGGGTCCCTGTGAGCGGCCGGTCCGTCACAGACCCGGAATGCGTCCGTTGCGGAAGAGGTCCACGAACACCTGGTGGTCGGCGCGGGCGCGGGCGCCGTAGCTGTGCGCGAAGTCCACCAGCAGGGTCGCGAGGCCGTCCTCGTCGGCGGCGAGCGCCGCGTCGATGGCGCGCTCGGTGGAGAAGGGCACCAGCGACTCGCCCGACTGGTCGTCCGCCGCCGCGTGCATGGTGGCGGTGGCCCGGCCGAGGTCGGCGACGACCGCCGCGATCTCCTCCGGGTCGTCGATGTCGCCCCAGTCGAGGTCCACCGCGTACGGGGAGACCTCGGCGACGAGCTGGCCGGTGCCGCCCAGCTCGGTCCAGCCCAGCCACGGGTCGGCGTGCGCCTGCAGGGCGCGCTGCGAGATCACCGTGCGGTGGCCCTCGTGCTGGAAGTAGTCGCGGATCGCCGGGTCGGTGATGTGGCGGGAGACGGCCGGGGTCTGGGCCTGCTTGATGTAGATCACCACGTCGTTCTCCAGGGCGTCGCTGTTGCCCTCCAGGAGGATGTTGTACGACGGCAGGCCTGCCGAGCCGATGCCGATGCCCCGGCGGCCGACGACGTCCTTGACGCGGTAGGAGTCGGGGCGGGTCAGCGAGGACTCCGGCAGGGTCTCCAGGTAGCCGTCGAAGGCGGCCAGGACCTTGTAGCGGGTGGCCGCGTCCAGCTCGACGGAGCCGCCGCCCGGCGCGAACCGGCGCTCGAAGTCGCGGATCTCGGTCATCGAGTCCAGCAGCCCGAAGCGGGTCAGGGAGCGGGCGTCACGCAGCGCGTCCAGGAGCGCGCCCTGCGCGGTGTCCAGGGTGAAGGGCGGGACCTCGTCGCTCTTGGCGCCGGTGGCCAGGGCGTGGATCCGCTCGCGGTACGCGCCCGCGTACACCTCGACCAGCTCGGTGATCTGGTCGTCGCCGAGCGCCTTCGCGTACCCGATGAGGGCGATCGAGGCGGAGAACCGCTTGAGGTCCCAGGTGAAGGGGCCTACGTAGGCCTCGTCGAAGTCGTTGACGTTGAAGATCAGCCGGCCGTTGGCGTCCATGTACGTGCCGAAGTTCTCCGCGTGCAGGTCGCCGTGGATCCACACGCGCGAGGTGCGCTCGTCGAGGAACGGCCCGCCGCGCTTCTCGGCGTCGAGGTCGTGGTAGAAAAGCGCCGCCGTGCCCCGGTAGAACGCGAACGCGGAGGCCGCCATCTTGCGGAACTTCACCCGGAACGCGGCCGGGTCGGCGGCCAGGAGCTCGCCGAAGGCGGTGTCGAAGACGGCGAGGATCTCCTCGCCGCGGTGCTCGTCGTTGAGCTGCGGGACCGACATCGCTGGGTGCCTCCTGGTGCATGACATGTACGACAGCGTTTCTGTCGTCTTCAACGGACGAAGGTACGCGGGAGTGCCCGTTTCCCTCCGGTGAAGGTACGTGGGGAAGCGGTCCGGGTGTCAGTCCCGAGGCATAGACTTCGACGCTGTCCGCCAGAGTGTCCGCAGCCGGTCGGACATCCTTCGACGCCTGTTTTCCCTGGAGGCCTCAGCCGTGTCAAAGCCGCCGTTCACGCACCTGCACGTCCACACCCAGTACTCGCTGCTGGACGGTGCCGCGCGGCTGAAGGACATGTTCGACGCGTGCAACGAGATGGGCATGACCCACATCGCGATGTCGGACCACGGCAACCTGCACGGGGCGTACGACTTCTTCCACACCGCGAAGAAGGCGGGCGTCACCCCGATCATCGGCATCGAGGCGTACGTGGCGCCCGAGTCCCGGCGCAACAAGCGCAAGATCCAGTGGGGCCAGCCGCACCAGAAGCGCGACGACGTCTCCGGTTCCGGTGGTTACACCCACAAGACGATCTGGGCGGCGAACCGCACGGGCCTGCACAACCTCTTCAAGCTCTCCTCCGACGCGTACGCCGAGGGCTGGCTGCAGAAGTGGCCCCGGATGGACAAGGAGACCATCTCCCAGTGGTCCGAGGGGCTCATCGCCTCCACCGGCTGCCCCTCCGGCGAACTCCAGACCCGGCTGCGCCTCGGCCAGGAGAAGGAGGCACTCCAGGCGGCCTCGGACTACCAGGACATCTTCGGCAAGGACCGCTACTTCCTGGAGCTGATGGACCACGGCATCGAGATCGAGCGCCGGGTCCGTGACGGCCTCCTGGACATCGGCAGGAAGCTCGGCATCCCGCCGCTGGTCACCAACGACTCGCACTACACGTACGCGCACGAGGCGACCGCCCACGACGCCCTGCTGTGCATCCAGACCGGCAAGAACCTCTCCGACCCGGACCGCTTCCGCTTCGACGGCACCGGCTACTACCTGAAGTCCACGGACGAGATGTACGCCGTCGACTCCTCGGACGCCTGGCAGCAGGGCTGCGCCAACACCCTCCTGGTGGCCGAGCAGATCGACACCTCGGGCATGTTCGAGGCCAAGAACCTCATGCCCAAGTTCGACATCCCCGAGGGCTTCACCGAGGTCACCTGGTTCCAGGAGGAGGTCCGCCGCGGCATGGAGCGCCGCTTCCCCGGCGGCGTCCCCGACGACCGCCAGAAGCAGGCCGAGTACGAGATGGACGTCATCATCCAGATGGGGTTCCCGGGCTACTTCCTGGTGGTCGCCGACTTCATCATGTGGGCCAAGAAGCAGGGCATCGCGGTCGGCCCCGGCCGTGGCTCCGCGGCCGGCTCGATCGTCGCGTACGCCATGGGCATCACCGACCTCGACCCGATCCCGCACGGCCTGATCTTCGAGCGGTTCCTCAACCCCGAGCGCGTCTCCATGCCCGACGTCGACATCGACTTCGACGAGCGCAGGCGCGTCGAGGTGATCCGGTACGTGACCGAGAAGTACGGCGCCGACAAGGTCGCCATGATCGGCACCTACGGCAAGATCAAGGCGAAGAACGCCATCAAGGACTCCGCGCGCGTGCTGGGCTACCCGTACGCGATGGGCGACCGCCTCACCAAGGCGATGCCCGCCGACGTCCTCGGCAAGGGCATCGACCTCAACGGCATCACCGACCCCTCGCACCCGCGTTACAGCGAGGCGGGCGAGATCCGCGCGATGTACGAGAACGAGCCGGACGTCAAGAAGGTCATCGACACCGCCAAGGGCGTCGAGGGCCTGGTCCGGCAGATGGGTGTGCACGCGGCCGGCGTGATCATGTCCAGCGAGCCCATCGTCGACCACGCCCCGATCTGGGTGCGGCACACCGACGGCGTGACCATCACGCAGTGGGACTACCCGCAGTGCGAGTCGCTCGGCCTGCTGAAGATGGACTTCCTCGGCCTGCGCAACCTGACGATCATGGACGACGCCGTCAAGATGGTGAAGTCCAACAAGGGCGTCGACCTGGACCTGCTGAGCCTGCCGCTCGACGATCCGACGACCTTCGACCTGCTCCAGCGCGGCGACACCCTCGGCGTCTTCCAGTTCGACGGCGGCCCCATGCGCTCGCTGCTGCGGCTGATGAAGCCCGACAACTTCGAGGACATCTCCGCCGTCTCCGCGCTGTACCGGCCCGGCCCGATGGGCATGGACTCGCACACCAACTACGCCCTGCGCAAGAACAAGCTGCAGGAGATCACGCCGATCCACAAGGAGCTCGAAGAGCCCCTGCAGGAGGTCCTGGCGGTCACCTACGGCCTGATCGTGTACCAGGAGCAGGTGCAGAAGGCCGCCCAGATCATCGCCGGTTACTCGCTCGGTGAGGCCGACATCCTGCGCCGCGTGATGGGCAAGAAGAAGCCCGACGAACTGGCCAAGAACTTCACCATCTTCCAGGCCGGCGCCCAGAAGAACGGCTACAGCGACGAGGCGATCAAGGCCCTGTGGGACGTCCTGGTCCCGTTCGCCGGGTACGCCTTCAACAAGGCGCACTCCGCCGCGTACGGCCTGGTCTCGTACTGGACCGCCTATCTGAAGGCGAACTACCCGGCCGAGTACATGGCCGGGCTGCTCACCTCGGTCAAGGACGACAAGGACAAGTCCGCGATCTACCTCAACGAGTGCCGGCGCATGGGCATCAAGGTGCTCCCCCCGAACGTCAACGAGTCCGAGTCGAACTTCGCCGCGCAGGGCGACGACGTGATCCTCTTCGGCCTCTCCGCCGTCCGCAACGTCGGCACCAACGTCGTCGAGTCGATCATCAGGTCCCGCAAGGCCAAGGGGAAGTACGCCTCCTTCCCCGACTACCTCGACAAGGTCGAGGCGGTGGTCTGCAACAAGCGGACCACGGAGTCGCTGATCAAGGCGGGCGCCTTCGACTCGATGGGGCACACCCGCAAGGGCCTCACCGCGCAGTACGAGCCGATGATCGACAACGTGGTCGCCGTCAAGCGCAAGGAGGCCGAGGGGCAGTTCGACCTCTTCGGCGGGATGGGCGAGGAGGACACCAGCGAGCCCGGGTTCGGCCTCGACGTCGAGTTCACCACCGACGAGTGGGAGAAGACCTATCTGCTCGCCCAGGAGCGGGAGATGCTCGGTCTCTACGTCTCCGACCATCCGCTCTTCGGCCTGGAGCACGTGCTGTCCGACAAGGCCGACGCGGGCATCGCCCAGCTCACGGGCGGCGAGCACGCGGACGGCGCCGTGGTCACCATCGGCGGCATCATCTCGGGCCTCCAGCGCAAGATGACCAAGCAGGGCAACGCCTGGGCGATCGCCACCGTCGAGGACCTCGCGGGCTCCATCGAGTGCATGTTCTTCCCCGCGACCTACCAGCTCGTCTCGACCCAACTCGTCGAGGACGCCGTCGTGTTCGTCAAGGGCCGCCTCGACAAGCGCGAGGACGTGCCGCGGCTGGTCGCCATGGAGCTCCAGGTCCCCGACCTGTCGAACGCGGGCACCAACGCGCCCGTGATCCTCACCATCCCGGCCACCCGGGTCACCCCGCCCATGGTCAGCCGCCTCGGCGAGATCCTCACCCACCACCGGGGGGAGAGCGAGGTGCGGATCAAGCTCCAGGGTCCGACCAGGACGACCGTGCTGCGCCTGGACCGGCACCGGGTGAAGCCGGACCCGGCCCTGTTCGGCGACCTGAAGGTCCTGCTCGGTCCGGCCTGCCTGGCGGGCTGAGCGGCCGGCCCGGCCGGGCGACGGACCGACACGCGTGAGGGGCGCATCCACAACCGGGTGCGCCCCTCGGTGTGCTCGGGCTTCAACGCCCGTCGTGCGCCGGTCAGTTGTGGCCGAAACGCTTCTCCCGGCCCTTGCGGGCCATGTCGCCGGGGGTCACCTGCGTGGCGCGGTGCTCGCTCTGCGTCTCCAGCGAGGGCTGCTGGGCCTCCTGCTGACCACGCGCGGACTGCGGCTGTTTGCGTTCGCGGTTCTTGTTCTTGGCCATGGGGATCTGCCTCCTGTCGGGGGTCTGGGTGCCAGGACCGCGACCAGATTCACATAGGCTGACAAGGAGCGCATTTCGGATAATTACCCTGTGTGACACGGAAGGTCGGGGAACGATTCCCCGAAACGCCACGCCGAAGATCGAGTTCGAACCGTTAACCCCCGCGCTGTCGGGCAGACTCGAAACAAGCCCAAAGCAAACCTCCCGGAAAGAGGGTGGATCGCGTGGACCGCTGCATCGTCCTGGTGGACGCCGGGTATCTGCTGGGGGCCGCCGCCAGTCTCCTCGCGGGTGAACCCTCCCGGTCCCGGATCACCGTCGACCACCCCGCTCTCGTCCAGGGACTGCGCGACCGCGCCGAGGCCGACACCGAACGGCCACTGCTGCGCATCTACTGGTTCGACGGCGCCCCCGACCGCGTCCCCCAGCCCGAACACCGCAGGCTGCGCGTGATGCCCCGGGTCACCGTCCGGCTCGGCGCGCTGACCCGCAGCGACGGCCGCTGGGCGCAGAAGGGCGTGGATGCCGCGATGCACGCCGAGCTGACCGAGCTGGCCCGCAACCGGGCCTGCTCCGACATCGTCCTGGTGACCGGCGACGGGGACCTGCTGCCGGGCATGATGGCCGCCAAGGAACACGGCGTCGCCGTACACCTGTGGGCCGTGCAGGCGGCCGACGGGGACTACAACCAGTCCGAGGACCTGGTCGCGGAGGCCGACGAGCGGCGCGTCCTGGACCGCGCGTGGATCACCAGGGCCGTACGGGCCAAGGAGTTCGGCGGGATCTGCGCGCCGCCGCCCGTGCCGCGGCCCGAGATCGCCGCCATCCTGTCCGCGCCGCTGCCCGAGTCCGGGCTCGCACCGGCGTCCGAGCGGCAGCCCGAGGAGGTCGAGCACCCGAGCGCCGGCACCGCCTCCGAGAACGGCGCGCAGGAGCGCGTCCCCGCAGCCAAGGGCGTTCCCACCCCGAAGGACCTGGCCGCACTGCGTGCCCCCGGCGTCCAGCCCCCGCAGCCGCAGCCCGCCTCGGCCACCCTGCGCTGGTCCTCCGACAAGGGCTGGGTCGACCGCCCCGGCGTCACCGAACCCGCCGAGGTCGCCACCATGCCGACGCTCGCCCAGCTCACCACCGCCGAGCAGCGCTGGGCGGACCGCGAGGAGGACATCACCACCGTCGGCGGCGACCCCTTCGAGGTGGGGCAGGTCTTCGCCCGGCGCTGGATGGAGCGGCTCGCCGACCAGAGCCAGCTGCAGAAGCTCTCCGGGATGTACCCGCGGGTCCCGCACCGGATCGACGGCGAGCTGCTGCGCTACGCGGCCCGGTTCGGCCTGCTCGCGCACAAGGACGACCAGATCGACGAGCACGACCGGTACGCGATCAGGGCCGGCTTCTGGCGCCAGATCGACGTGCCCACCGCGGCGGAGCACGCCCCCGTCGCGGAGTGACGTCTTTGCCGCCGGATCGACCCTTATGGACCGACCCGGGAGCGGGCAGGTGTTCGCGACCCCGTAGGCTCGGTGCTTGTGAGTACGGGCGCGGCACAGGCACTTCGGCACGGCGGCGATGTCGTGTGCGCCGTACGCGGACTGTCCAAGACCTATCCGGCGGTGCGCGGCCGGCGCGGCACCCCGGCGACGCCCGAGGTGCGGGCCACCGACGACGTACGCCTCGACATCCGCCGCGGTGAGATCTTCGGGCTGCTCGGGCCGAACGGCGCCGGCAAGTCCACCCTCGTCCGGCAGCTCACCGGGCTGATGCGGCCCGACCGGGGCAGCGTCGAGATCCTCGGGCACGACATCGTGCGCCATCCGGAGCGCGCCGCCCGCATCCTCGCCTACCTCGGGCAGGAGTCCACCGCCCTGGACGAGCTGACGGTGTCCCTGGCGGCGGAGACGACCGGACGGCTGCGCGGCCTGGACGCGCGCGCGGCGCGGGCCGGGCGGGACGCCGTCCTCGACGAACTGGGCCTCACCCCGATCGCCGGCCGTCCGCTGAACAAGCTGTCCGGCGGGCAGCGCCGTCTCGCGTGCCTGGCCGCCGCGCTCGTGGGGGAGCGGCCGCTGCTCGTCCTGGACGAGCCGACCACCGGCATGGACCCGGTGGCCCGGCGGGCCGTGTGGTCCGCCGTCGACCGGCGCCGCGCCGAGAACGGGACGACCGTGCTGCTGGTCACGCACAATGTCATCGAGGCCGAGACGGTCCTGGACCGGGTCGCCGTCCTCGACCAGGGGCGGGTGATCGCCTGCGACACCCCCTCCGGGCTCAAGGAGCAGGTCGCCGGAGAGGTGCGGGTCGACCTGGTGTGGCGCGAGAGCGCCCCGCTGCACGTCCCCGAGGTCGCGGCCCTGCACGAGCGGGCCGTGGAGTCCGGCCGCCGCTGGACGCTCCGGCTGGCCCCGGAGGAGGCCCGCGCGGCCGTGGCCACCGTCACCGGCGGGGCCGCGTTCGCCGCGCTGGACGACTTCACGCTGGCCACGCCCAGCCTGGAGGACGTGTACCTGGCGCTCGGCGGAAACCCGCACGGGCTGGTGAAGGCATGAGCACGGGGGCCTCCGGATCCGTATGGGACAGGGCGATGGCCAACGGGATGAGGAGCAGCGCGACGTGAGTGTCGTACCCGCTGAGGTTCTGCCGGGCGGTGTCCTGGCGGTGGAGGGGACCGCCGGACGCGCCGCGGCCGAACTCGGGCCGCGCGCCCGGTTCTGGCCGTCGCTGGCGGCCGTGTACCGGGCGCAGCTGTCCCGCGCCCGCGTGGCGCGCATCCCGCTGCTGTTCGTGGCGACCTTCCAGTCGGTCGGGATCATGGTCCTGATGCGCGGGGTCGTGGACGGCGGCGGCGAGGCGGAGTCGGTGGTCGCGGGAGCGTCGGTCCTCGTCGTGGCCTTCGTCGCGCTGAACCTGCTCGCGCAGTACTTCGGCCAGCTGCGGGCCAACGGCGGACTCGACCACTACGCGACGCTGCCGGTGCCGCCGGCCGCCGTGGTGCTGGGCGCGGCGGGCGCGTACGCGTCCTTCACCGTGCCGGGGACCGTGGTCACGGCGGTGTTCGGCTGCCTGCTGTTCGGGCTGCCGCTGACCCACCTGTGGGTGCTCCTGGCGGTGATCCCGCTGGCGGGCGCCGCGCTGTCCGGCCTCGGCGCCGCACTCGGGCTGCTGGCCCCGCGTCCGGAACTGGCGACGCTGCTCGGCCAGCTGGGCATGTCGGCGGCGCTGCTGCTCGGGGTGCTGCCGGCCGACCGTATGCCGGAGGCCGTGCGGCTGGCCCGGGACCTGCTGCCCTCCACCTACGGCGTGGAGGCCTTCGCACGGACCTTCGGGCCACACCCGGACTGGGCCTTCGTCCTGGGTGACCTCGCCGTGTGCGCGGGCGTCGGCGCGGTCTCGCTGGCCGTCGCCACCTGGGCCTACCGCCGTGCGGCCGTCCGGTGACGCGCCGCACAGGCGGGCCTGGCACGATGTCAGGGTGACCGCACCGTTGACTCCGCCTCCGCCGCCGCACGAACACTCCCCGCACCAGGCGTGGCAGCCGCCGGGCGCCGGGCACGCGGCGTCCGCGCCCCGGGACGCCTGGACGGGCGGGTACCACGACGACGGCCCTGGGATGAGGACCGAACTGATCGAGGCCGCCGTGGTCACGCTGGTGTCGGCGGTCGCCGGGGTGCTGCTCGGCGTCCTGTGGTGGTGGCTCGCCCCCCAGGTGCCGCTGGTCGGCGAGGTCGTGGACAAGACCTGGAACGTCTACATCAAGGACACCGAGGGCGAACAGGCGATCGGTGTCGACGGAACGTTCATTCTGCTCGGGCTGGCGTTCGGCGCGGTGAGCGCGGTCGCCGCGTTCCTCGTCCGGCGGCGCGGCGGTGTGCCGATGGTGGTGGCCCTCGCGGCCGGGGGCCTGCTGGCGTCGTGGTTGGCCTGGAAGCTCGGTGTGCGGCTGGGCCCCGAGCACGACGTCATCGCCCACGCGAAGGCGGTCGGTCGGGGCGTGACGTTCCCGGCGCCGCTGAAGCTGGGAGCCAGGGGCGCCCTGCTGGCGTGGCCGCTGGCGGCGCTGCTGGTGCATCTCGGGCTGACGGCCCTGTTCGCCCCCCGCGACCCGGAGCAGCCGGGCCTCCACCCCCCGGCCCCCGACCTGAAGGACCCCTACGGGGCACCGCCGGCGTGAGAGCGGGGCGGGCCGGCGTCTCCGGGCCGGCCTTTTCCCCGGCCTTCGGTTCGGGGCGGGACAGGCCGGCGGGCACGTGAGGGCCCCGCGCGGTGTGCATTCGGGGTCGGACCTGGTCGTCGGCCCGGCGGGCACGTGCGGTCGCACCCGGCGAACACCTGGGCCGGCTCGGCGGGCACGTCAGGTCGGAACCCGGCGAGCACCTGGCGTCTGACTCGGCAGGCACGCCGGGCGTACCCGGTCGGTGACCACGTTGGGCTGAGCGCGACGGGCACGTGAGGCCCTGGGCTGCGTGCCGGTGGGCTCGGCCCGGCGGTGACGGGGGAGCACCCCGCGTGCACCCGGGCCGTGCCCCACGAGCGCGTCGACTCGCATCCGGCGAGCACCTGGCGCGGGACCCGGCGGGCCCGTGGTGTCGCACCTGGCGATCGCCTGCCTGACCGGCCGGCCTCGTGGGGCCCGGCGAGCACCTGGGCCGACTCGTCGGGCACGTGGGGTAGCGCCCGGCGTGCGCATGGGGCCCTGAACGCCCTGCGCGCGGGCTGCGGGCCCGGCGGTCGAACCGGCGATCAGGTCGGATGGCGCCCGGCGTGCACCCGGGCCGTGCCCCACGAGCGCGTCGACTCGCATCCGGCGAGCACCTGGCGCGGGACCCGGCGGCCCGTGGTGTCGCACCTGGCGATCGCCTGCCTGACCGGACGGCCTCGTGGGGCCCGGCGAGCACCTGGGCCGACTCGTCGGGCACGTGGGGTAGCGCCCGGCGTGCGCATGGGGCCCTGAACGCGATCGCCTGGGCCGGACCGGACGGCCCCGTGGGCCCCGGCGTGCGCCTGGGCCGTGCCCCACGAGCGCGTGCAGTCGTAGCCGGCGACCCTGCGCCGGACCGGGCAGGAACATGGCGCCGACCCGCCGAACACCGGGGTCGGATCCGCCCTCGGTGGGCGTGCCGTGTCAGGGGCGCCCGATGGGTGCCACCACCGCCCGGGTCAGCTCGGCCAGGTCGGCGGGGGCCAGTTCGACCTCCAGGCCGCGGCGGCCCGCCGAGACGCAGACGGTGGGGTGCGCGGACGCCGAGTCGTCCAGGACGGTGGGGAGTTTCTTGCGCTGCCCCAGCGGGGAGATCCCGCCGCGGACGTAGCCCGTGGTGCGTTCCGCGAGGGCGGGGTCGGCCATCGCGGCGCGCTTGCCGCCGACCGCCGCCGCCAGCGCCTTGAGGTCCAGCGAGCCCGCGACCGGGACCACGGCCACCGTCAGCGCCCCGTCGACGTCGGCGACGAGCGTCTTGAAGACCCGCTCCGGGGCCACCCCCATCGCCTCGGCCGCCTCCTCGCCGTAGGACGGATGGGCGGGGTCGTGCTCGTAGGCGTGGACCGTGTACGGCACGGCGGCCGCCGTGAGCGCCACCGTGGCGGGCGTGCCGCCCGGCTGCTGCTTCTTCGCCTTCTTCGCCATCCCGGCCTGTTCCCCAGAGGTGAGAGCCCCGCCGGCCGCGACGCGCGTGGCCGGCGGGTGGGTCAGTTGAGACTCGTCGGGCCCCGCGTCAGCTCCGACGCGGGCAACGACGGCAGACTACGGATGATCGCGGTCTCGGCGCGAAGGAGTTTCAGCTCGTCGCGCAGCCGGGACGCGGTGTCGGGGGCCTGGAGCAGGCGCTGCTTGGTCGGGGTGTCCAGCATCATCGCGGCGGCCACCAGGTAGGACACCACCGAGGGATCGTCGGGCAGGTCCGCGCCGGTGGCGAGCGACCGCTCCCGCGCCCCGGCCAGCCGCTTCTGGTACTGGCGGAAGGCGCGCAGCACCCCCTCCGCCAACGCGCCGGCCTCGTCCCCGGGTTCCTCCGGGAGTTCCTCCAGCTCGGCCGTCAGGAACGGGCCCGACGCGTCGACCGACACCAGCCGCACCCGGGTCGTCCCGGTGGCCAGCACCTCGAAGGTGCCGTCGGCGCGCTCGCGGACGGTGGCGGCGTCCGCGACGCAGCCGATCGCCGAGAACGCCCGGACCGGGTCCGTGCCGAAGCCGGCGGCGGGTCCGCTTTCCGGCACCTCGGTGGGGTCGGGGAGGCCGGGCGCGCTGCGTGCCACCTCGTGGCCGTCGCGGATCGCCACGACGGCGAACCGGCGCGGTTCGTCCTCGGGGGTCTTGATCAGTTCGCGCATCATGGCGCGGTAGCGCTCCTCGAAGATGTTCAGAGGAAGCACGAGCCCCGGGAACAGAACCGAGTTCAGGGGGAAGAGCGGGAGCCGGACGGTGGTCACGGCGCCAAAGCCTAGTGGTCGCCGGAGCGGGCGCGTCCGCCGCGCCCACTCCGTGGATGATCGGGCGGCCGCGCGGACGGTGCCGTACGGAGGTCGTCGCGGGTTTTCAGGAACGCGCCGAGCGGGTCGTCCGAGAGCCGGTGCCACGGGAAGGACGTCGCGTACGGCCCGATCAGGCGCAGCTGGTCGAGGGCGTCCTGCCGGCGGTCGAGCCGGGTGAGGACGTACAGCAGCTTGTTGCGGATCTCGGCCGGCCAGGGGTCGGCCGCGGGCAGCAGGCGGGACAGCTCGATCGCCCGGTCGGCGGCCGCGTCCAGCCGCTCGCGCGGCACCCGGAGGTCAGGGGCGCCGGTCAGGCAGGCGAGGGCCGCCCGGACGGGCAGGGCCTGGACGAGGGAGTCGGCCGCGGCGTCCTGCGCGGCCAGGTCGGCGAAGTCGAGGCACTCGCGGTGGGCGTCGTGCCAGCCGGCGGCCAGGTACCGCAGGGCGGCCACATGGCAGCCGTGGTGGTGCGGGGCGCGCCGGACGGCCGCCGCCCACAGCTCCTCGAAGTACGTGTGCCCGGCCGCCGAGCCGCGCGCGTGGTCCAGGGCGATCCGCCAGGGCACCGGGTCGCGGACGTCGGCGTGCGCGGCGGCCGTGATCAGGGGGCTCACCTCGCGCAGCAGCTCGGCGCGGGCCGGGGACCGCCAGGCGCGGTCCACCGCGAGCTGGGCGGCGACGAGGAGGGCGTCGGGGTCGTCCGGGGCGCTCGCACGCCAGGTCCGCAGCCATTCGGCGCGGGCGGCGGCGAAGGCGGCCAGGCCCCGCACGTAACGGTCGCGGTGTTCCCACTCGGCGCCCTCGCGGGTGGCGGCGAGCAGGGCGGCGGCGGAGGTGTGCTCGCCGCGCGCGGCCGCCACGAGGGCGGGTCCGAGGCGGTCGTCCGGCGCGTCGAGCAGGACCTCGTCGTCGCCGGTGAGCCCGGCGGCGAGGTGCGGTGGGGTCCGGTGCATCCGGCCGGCGCGGATGAACGGGGGCAGCAGAGCCATGGTGTCGACCATTGAAAGTCCGCTGGTCAGGTGTGCGCCAGCCGCTGACGGCAACGTGCGGAAAGTTGTACGCGGCCTGGTCAAGGGACGGTAAAAGGTGATGATTGTTCAACTAAAGCGGGTCGACGGGTCGACCGCAGGCCCCCCGGAACGGGCGGAGTCAGTTCCGCCGCAGCAGCCGGGTGGCCCCCGCCGCCACCGTCGTCGCCAGGATCCAGCCCAGCAGGATCAGCGCGGCGGCCAGCCACTGCCAGCCGCCGCGCAGCTGCCAGGCGTCCGCCTGGCCGAAGTCGATGACCGGCAGCAGCAGGTCGAGGGCGAACAGGGCTGGATTCCACACGGGGTGGGAGCCGCCGGAGGCCGGGGGAGCACCCGCGTGGGCGAAGGCGAGCGACCCCGCCGCCCACAGCACCGCCATCCACACGGCGGCCCGGCCCGGACGGTAGCCGTACGCCACCGTCCAGTCCTGCGCGTACCCCCAGAGCTTGGCGGCCGGCGGCAGACTCTCCCGGCGCCGCCGCTGCTTGGCGAGGAGCACTTCGCGCGCGTCCTCGTCCTCGCCGCCGGTCCGCAGCACGGAGGCCAGCCGTTCGTACGGCTCCGGGTTGTACTCGGCGGTCGCCGCCGCCACCCAGTCAAGGCGCCGGGTCAGCGGGAACGGCCCCTGCGGCACGAGGTTCTCGTAGACGAAGCCGCCCATGTGCAGGTTGCCGGGGCCCGGCCAGGCGCTCGCCCGGTCCACCAGGTTGACGATCCGGGCGCCCGACAGGACGACCTTGCCGCGCTGCGGCCGTTCCCCGAGGAAGCGCAGCTCGGGCACCTGGACCCGGCGCAGGGACAACTCCTGGTCCTCGGTGAGGACGAACCGGGCCCGCTCCAGGTCGAGCGCGTCCCCGAACCGACCGTCGTCCAGCCGCACTCCGCCCCGGCACTCGAACCGCTGGATGCGCGTCCCGCGCGCGGGAGTCGCCCCGCTCAACATCGAGGACCCGACGCCCGCCGGGGTCAGGTACAGGGTGCGCCCGACGGTCAGCTGCGGGGCGTTAAGGGCGAGCCGGCCGTACGGCTCGGACAGCTGGGCGCCGCGCAGGCTGAGCGACACGCCGACCTTGGCGCTGCGCAGGCTCAGCTCGCCGTCCGACTCCAGGAGCTCGGCCTGGAGGTCCTGGCCCACCGTCATGCCGTCCGCGGCGATCGAGCGGCCGCTGCGGTCCCGGTGGACGACCGCCTGGTTCATCAGCAGGTCCGTGCCGATGTGCGCGTCGGTGAGGCGCAGGCCGTGCCGGAAGCGGCAGCGCGGCAGGTGCAGGTCGCCCTCCGTGCGGACACGGGCGGCCTCCAGGCGCGGGATCGCGCAGTTCACCAGCCGGGCGGTCGTGAAGTGGGCCTCGGGCACCAGCACGTCCCGCTCGAAGCGGCAGCCGCGCATCTCGACGTACGGCACCACCGTGCCGCCGGCGAGGTCCAGGACGCCGCTGATCTGCACCCCGGCCAGCTTCAGCGAGGACACCCGGCCGTCCAGCGCGGGCGGGCCGTCGAGCAGCAGCCAGCAGACGATACGGGCCCGCACGGTCCGCTCCGGGCCCCACGGGCGGCCTCCGTGCGGATCGTCGACGACCGCGTCCCCGCTGCTCAGGTCGTACAGGCTGCCGTTGCGGAAGGCCTGCCACATGCCGGCCTCGGTGGCGGTCAGCTCGTCCGGCAGGTCCCCGCCGCGGACGCCGGCACCCTCGTTCACCGCTCTCCCCGCTCCCTGTCGGCCCTCGGTCCCGCACGCCCGTCCGGGCCCGTGCGGTGACGCCCGGAACAGTAGAGGCGGAGGGGATCTTCCGGGTTGCGCCGGGTTCTGTATCAGCCATTGATACACGCGGACGACGCCCGATCCCGGTCTGAGAGAATTGACCGTGTGATCTCCCGAATCGATCTGCGCGGCGACGCCCTTCCCGAGGGACCCGCCCTGCGCGACCTGCTGCCCCGAGCCGACTTCGACGTCGCCGCCGCCCTGGAGAAGGTGCGTCCGATCTGCGAGGCCGTGCACCATCGGGGTGACGCGGCACTGATCGACTTCGCGGAGAAGTTCGACGGGGTCAGGCTGGAGCGGGTGCGGGTTCCCGCGCAGGCCCTCACCCGCGCGCTGGAGGAGCTCGACCCCGCCGTGCGCGCGGCCCTGGAGGAGTCCATCCGCCGCGCCCGCCTGGTCCACCGCGAGCAGCGCCGCACCGGCCACACCACGCAGGTGGTGCCCGGCGGCTCGGTGACCGAGAAGTGGGTGCCGGTCGACCGGGTCGGGCTGTACGCGCCCGGCGGCCGGTCGGTCTACCCGTCCTCCGTGATCATGAACGTCGTACCGGCGCAGGAGGCCGGCGTCGAGTCGATCGCGCTCGCCTCCCCCGCGCAGGCCGAGTTCGACGGCCTGCCGCACCCGACGATCCTCGCCGCGTGCGCGCTGCTCGGCGTCGACGAGGTGTACGCGGCGGGTGGCGCGACCGCCGTCGCGATGTTCGCGTACGGCACCGAGTCCTGCCCGCCCGCCAACATGGTCACCGGCCCCGGCAACATCTGGGTCGCCGCCGCCAAGCGCTACTTCACCGGCCGGATCGGCATCGACGCCGAGGCCGGCCCGACCGAGATCGCGGTCCTCGCCGACGACAGCGCCGACCCGGTGCACGTCGCGGCCGACCTGATCAGCCAGGCCGAGCACGACCCGCTGGCGGCCGCGGTGCTCGTCACCGACTCCGTGGCGCTCGCGGACGCGGTCGCGAAGGAGCTGGAGCCGCAGGTCGCGGCCACCCGGCACGTCGAGGACCGGATCGTGCCCGCGCTGAGCGGCCGGCAGTCCGCGATCGTCCTGGTCGACGGCGTCGAGGAGGGGCTGCGGGTGGTCGACGCGTACGGCGCCGAGCACCTGGAGATCCAGACGGCCGACGCGGCCGCCGTGGCCGACCGTGTCCGCAACGCCGGCGCGATCTTCATCGGCCCCTGGGCGCCGGTCTCCCTCGGCGACTACGCGGCGGGCTCCAACCACGTCCTGCCCACCGGCGGCTGCGCCTGCCACTCCTCGGGCCTGTCCGTCCAGTCCTTCCTGCGCGGCATCCACATCGTGGACTACACGCGGGAGGCGCTGGCCGAGGTCGCGCACCACGTGGTGACCCTGGCGGAGGCGGAGGACCTGCCCGCCCACGGGGCGGCGATCAAGGCACGGTTCGGGTGGAAGGTACCGGCGAGCAAGTGAACCTCGGAATCGACGATCTCCCCGTACGCGACGAACTGCGCGGCAAGACCCCTTACGGCGCGCCCCAGTTGGACGTCCCCGTACGGCTGAACACCAACGAGAACCCCTACCCGCTGCCCGAGGCGCTGGTCGAGCGGATCACCGAGCGCGTCCGCGAGGCGGCCCGCACGCTCAACCGCTACCCCGACCGGGACGCGGTGGAGCTGCGCACCCGGCTCGCCGAGTACCTGACCAAGACCTCCGGTCACCCGCTCGGCCCGGCCTGCGTCTGGGCCGCCAACGGCTCCAACGAGGTCATCCAGCAACTGCTGCAGACCTTCGGCGGACCCGGCCGTACGGCGATCGGCTTCGAGCCGTCGTACTCGATGCACGCCCTCATCGCGCGCGGCACGGGGACCGGCTGGCTCTCCGGCCCGCGCAACGAGGACTTCACCATCGACCTCGCGGCGGCCGAGCGGGCCGTCGCCGAACACCGGCCGGACGTCGTGTTCGTCACCACCCCCAACAACCCCACCGGCACCGCGGTGCCGCCCGAGACGGTCCGCGCGCTGTACGAGGCCGCGCAGGCCGCCAAGCCGTCGATGGTCGTGGTGGACGAGGCCTACATCGAGTTCAGCCACGGCGACTCGCTGCTGCCGCTGCTCGAAGGACGGCCGAATCTCGTCGTCTCCCGGACGATGTCGAAGGCGTTCGGCGCGGCCGGGCTGCGCCTGGGCTACCTCGCCGCGCACCCCGCGGTGGTGGACGCCGTCCAGCTCGTACGACTGCCGTACCACCTCTCGGCGGTCACCCAGGCGACCGCCCTGGCCGCCCTGGAACACACCGACACCCTGCTCGGGTACGTCGAGCAGCTGAAGTCCGAGCGGGACCGGCTGGTCGGCGAACTGCTGGCGCTGGGCTACGAGGTGACCCCCTCCGACGCCAACTTCGTGCAGTTCGGGCGGTTCGACGACGCCCACGAGGTCTGGCAGCGCATCCTCGACCGGGGCGTCCTGGTCCGGGACAACGGCGTGCCGGGCCGGCTGCGCGTCACCGCCGGGACCCCCGCCGAGAACGACGCGTTTCTCGACGCGGTCCGTGAACTGAAGAAGGAGCAGAGCGCATGACTCGCGAAGGGCGCGTCGGCAGGATCGAGCGCACCACCAAGGAGACCTCGGTCGTCGTCGAGATAGACCTCGACGGCACCGGCCAGGTCGATGTGGCGACCGGCGTCGGCTTCTACGACCACATGCTCGACCAGCTCGGCCGGCACGGTCTGTTCGACCTGACCGTGAAGACCGAGGGCGACCTGCACATCGACTCGCACCACACCATCGAGGACACCGCCCTCGCACTGGGCGCCGCCTTCAAGCAGGCGCTCGGCGACAAGGTCGGCATCTACCGGTTCGGCAACTGCACGGTCCCGCTGGACGAGTCGCTCGCCCAGGTGACCGTCGACCTGTCCGGCCGGCCCTACCTCGTGCACACCGAGCCCGAGAAGATGGCGCCGATGATCGGCGAGTACGACACCACGATGACCCGCCACATCCTGGAGTCCTTCGTCGCCCAGGCGCAGATCGCGCTGCACGTGCACGTGCCCTACGGGCGCAACGCGCACCACATCGTGGAGTGCCAGTTCAAGGCCCTCGCCCGGGCGCTGCGTTACGCCTCCGAGCGCGACCCGCGCGCGGCCGGCATCCTCCCCTCCACGAAGGGCGCGCTGTGACCGGCCTGTCGACCCTGCTGATCGTCGTCGGCCTCTTCCTGGCCGGCGGCATCTACTCCTTCGTCAAGCAGCAGATGCCCAGGAGCCTCATCGTGCTGCTGTCGATCGGCGCCGCGATGTGCCTCGTCGCCGGCGTCATGAGGCTGGAGGTGTGGAATTGAGCGCGGCCAGAAAGGTCGTCGTCTTCGACTACGGCTTCGGCAACGTCCGCTCCGCCGAGCGTGCCCTCGCCCGCACGGGCGCCGAGGTCGAGATCACGCGTGACTACGACCGGGCCATGAACGCGGACGGCCTGCTGGTGCCGGGCGTCGGCGCCTTCGCCGCCTGCATGCGGGGCCTCAAGGAGGCACGCGGGGACTGGATCATCGACCGCCGGCTGTCGGGCGGGCGCCCGGTGATGGGCATCTGCGTCGGCATGCAGATCCTCTTCGCGCGCGGCATCGAGCACGGCGTCGAGACCGAGGGCCTCGACGAGTGGCCCGGCGCGGTCGAGCCGCTGCAGGCCGACATCGTGCCCCACATGGGCTGGAACACCGTCGACGCACCTGCCGGCTCCGCGCTGTTCGCGGGGCTGGACGCGGACGCCCGCTTCTACTTCGTGCACTCCTACGCCGTGCACGACTGGAGCCTGGAGACCACGAACCCGGCGATGCGCGCCCCGGCCGTCACCTGGTCGACGCACGGCAAGCCCTTCGTGGCCGCGGTGGAGAACGGCGCCCTGTGGGCCACCCAGTTCCACCCCGAGAAGTCCGGCGACGCCGGAGCCCAGCTCCTCACCAACTGGATCGGAACACTGTGAGCAAGCTCGAACTGCTTCCCGCCGTCGACGTCCGCGACGGTCAGGCCGTCCGCCTCGTGCACGGCGAGTCCGGCACCGAGACCTCGTACGGTTCCCCGCTGGAGGCCGCCCTCGCCTGGCAGCGGGCCGGCGCCGAGTGGCTGCACCTGGTCGACCTGGACGCGGCGTTCGGCACCGGCGACAACCGGGCGCTGATCGCCGAGGTGACCAGCGCGATGGACATCAGGGTGGAGCTGTCCGGCGGCATCCGTGACGACGACACGCTGGCGGCCGCCCTGGCCACCGGCTGCACCCGCGTCAACCTCGGCACGGCGGCCCTGGAGACCCCGGAGTGGGTCGCCGAGGTCATCGCCCGGCACGGCGACAAGATCGCGGTCGGGCTCGACGTACGCGGCACGACGTTGCGCGGCCGTGGCTGGACCCGCGACGGCGGCGACCTCTACGAGACACTGGCGCGCCTCGACTCCGAGGGCTGCGCCCGCTACGTGGTGACGGACATCGCCAAGGACGGCACGCTGCAGGGCCCCAACCTGGAGCTGCTGCGGAACGTGTGCGCGGCCACCGATCGCCCGGTCGTGGCCTCCGGCGGCGTGTCCTCGCTGGACGACCTGCGGGCCATCGCCGAACTGGTGCCGCTCGGCGTCGAGGGCTCGATCGTCGGAAAGGCCCTCTACGCGAAGGCGTTCACCCTGGAAGAGGCGCTGGAGGCGGTGGCCAAGTGAGCGACGTGCGACGCGTGGCGACCGGCGCGCCCTGGGAGGACCCCTTCGGCTACTCCCGTGCGGTCGAGCTGCCCAACGGACTGGTGCTGGTCTCCGGCTGCACGTCGATCGTGGACGGTGAGATCGCCGGCGGCGGCCCCTACGAGCAGACGGTCAACGCCTTCAACGTCGCCTTCGCGGCGCTGGAGCAACTGGGCCTGGGCCGCGGGGATGTGGTGCGGACACGTATGTACATCACCCATGCCCGGGACGTGGAGGATGTGGGGCGCGCCCACAAGGAGCTGTTCGACGCCGTGCGGCCGGCCGCCACCATGCTCATCGTGTCCGGCTTCGTGGACCCCAGCCTGGTCGTCGAGGTCGAGGTGGAGGCGTTCCGAGGGGGACCGGCATGACCCTGGCCGTACGCGTGATCCCCTGCCTGGACGTGGACAACGGCCGGGTCGTCAAGGGCGTCAACTTCCAGAACCTGCGCGACGCCGGCGACCCGGTCGAGATGGCCAAGGTCTACGACGCCGAGGGCGCCGACGAGCTGACGTTCCTGGACATCACCGCCTCGTCGGGCAACCGCGAGACCACCTACGACGTGGTGCGCCGCACCGCCGAGCAGGTCTTCATCCCGCTGACGGTCGGCGGCGGCGTCCGCACGGCCGAGGACGTGGACAGGCTGCTGCGGGCCGGCGCGGACAAGGTGGGCGTCAACACGGCGGCCATCGCCCGCCCCGAGCTGATCCGCGAGATCGCGGAGCGCTTCGGCCGGCAGGTGCTGGTCCTGTCCGTGGACGCCCGTCGTACCGAGTCCGGCTCCTTCGAGGTGACCACGCACGGCGGCCGCAAGGGCACCGGCATCGACGCCGTCGAGTGGGCGCACCGGGCCGCCGAGCTGGGCGCGGGCGAGATCCTGCTCAACTCGATGGACGCCGACGGTACGAAGGACGGCTACGACCTGGAGATGATCGCGGCCGTGCGCAAGCACGTGAGCGTGCCGGTGATCGCCTCCGGGGGCGCCGGCCGGCTGGCCGACTTCGCGCCGGCCGTCGCGGCGGGCGCGGACGCGGTGCTCGCCGCCTCCGTGTTCCACTTCGGCGACCTGCGGATCGGCGAGGTCAAGAACGCACTGCGGGAGGCGGGCCGCCCCGTCAGGTGAGCCCGACGCAGGTCGGTGAGCCCCGGTCATGCGGCCGGGGCTCTTCCACGCGCAGAAGCAAAAGAAAAGTTGCGCAATTTTTATTGCGCAGTTTTTCTTGCGCGTCTACGGTGGCCGCATGGCACGCGAGGAGAACCGCCCCATCACGGACCTGGGCACGCTCAAGGCCTTGGCACACCCGCTGCGCATGCGGCTGTACCGCGGCCTGTGCGTGGCCGGTAGGGCGACCGCCTCCCAGCTGGCCGACCAGGCCGACGAGGCCGTGTCCCTGGTCAGTTACCACCTGCGCAAGCTCGCCGAGCACGGGCTGATCGAGGCGGCCGAGACGGGGAGCGGCGACGGCCGGGAACGCTGGTGGCAGCCGGCCTCGGCGGGTGTCAGCATCCGCGACCGGGACTTCCGGGACGCCCCCGAACGGGTCGCCGCCCATCTCGCCGCCACCCGGCTCTTCCACGACCAGCGCGCCGACATGTATCGCGGCTACCTCGACGAACGGCTCGCCTGGGGCCCGGAGTGGAATGCCGCCGTCCCCGACAGCGAGTCCCTGCTGAAGCTCACCGCCCCCGAACTCGCCCGACTTCGGGAGGAGTTGTTCGCGCTCGCTAGGAAGTACGACGAGCTGGGCCGGACCGCGGAGGCCGCCGGTGACGTCGAAGGGCGCGAGAACGTCGCGTTGCACGTGTACGGATTCCCGTTCCGCGTCTGAGGAAGGCCACGTTCGTGACAATCGTCGCGCCCGCCGTCTCCGAACGGCACGCCCCCGAACTCCCCGCCCACCGCGACGGCAACGTGCTGCGCTGGCTCACCGCGTACACCGCCTCGATGGCCGGCGACAGCGTCTACTACATCGCCCTGTCCTGGGCCGCCGTACGGACCGGGACCCCGTCGCAGGCCGGCCTGGTCCTGGCGGCCGGCGCCGTGCCGCGCGCCCTGCTGATGCTCGGCGGGGGAGTGATCGCCGACCGGTTCGGGCCGCGCCGGGTCGTCATCGGCAGCGACGCGGTGCGCTGCGCGGCCGTGCTCGCGGTGGCCGGACTGCTGTACGTCACCCGCCCCGGGCTGTGGCCGCTGGCGCTGCTCGGCCTGGTCTTCGGGGCCGTCGACGCCGTGTTCATGCCCGCGATCGGCGCCCTCCCCGCACGCCTGACGGCCCGCGGCCAGCTCGCCCGGGTACAGGGCATGCGGGGCCTCGCCATCCGCTTCGCGAGCATCACGGGCGCCCCGCTTGGCGGCCTGGCGGTGGCGATCGGCGGAGCGGCGGCGGCCTTCGCGGCGGCGGGACTGCTGATCGCGGTCTCGGTACCGCTGTTGATCACCGTGCGGGTGCGGGAGCCGGGCGTCGACGGCCGTGCGGACCGGGTCGACCCGGCGGACCGCGCGGACCGCGCGGACCGGGCGGATCGGGCGAGCCTGGCTCAGCGGGTGGACTCGGCGGATCGGGTGGGCCCCGAGAGCCGGGCGGAATCCGCCGGCCCGGCGGACCGGGCGGCCCCCGCGGGCCTGGCCGACGCGGCAGACCGGGCGGCCCCGGCGGACAGGGCCGACGCGACAGACCCCTCGCCCGCCGACCGCGGCAGCGCCCGGCGTGATCTGACCGACGGGCTGCGGTACATCCGGCGGCACCGGGTCCTCGCTCCGCTGATGCTGGCCATCGCGCTCGGTGACCTGGGGTTCGTCGGTCCGCTCAACGTGGGGTTGACGCTGCTCGCCGACGAGCGCGGCTGGGGTGCCTCCGGGATGGGCTGGGTGCTCGCCGGGTTCGGCACCGGCGCGGGTGCCGTGTCGCTGCTGCTGACCCTGCGCGGCCGGCTGCCGCACGCCGGACGCGTCGCGGCGTACGCGATCCTCGCGGGCTCCGTCGCCATCGGCGCGCTCGCCTTCGCCCCCTCCGTGCTCGTGGCCGTCGGCACCGCCCTGCTCGTCGGACTGCTGGCCGGCCTCAGCGGCGCCCTGTGCGGCGCGCTGCTGCAGACCCAGACCGAGCCCGCCTGCCTGGGCCGTGTCACCGCCGTGTCCGGGCTGGTCAGCCTGGGCTTCGCGCCGCTCAGCATGCCGCTGTCGGCGGCGGCCATCGGCGCCTGGGGCACCGGCCCGGTGTTCGTCGTCAGCGCGGTGGTCTGCGGGCTGGGCGGGGTGGTCGCCCTGTGCGCGAAGGATCTGCGCCGCGCCGAACTACCACGCTGACCCGTCCCGGCGCCGACCCGGATGACCCGTCCCGGCGCTGCCCCGTCCCCGCGATTGACCCGTCTCCGCGCCAGAAACCCCCCGCCCTGCCCCTGCCCCTGCCCCTGCCCCGCCCGGGCCGGCCGCCGGGCGGACCGACCAGGTCCGGGCCAGCCCCTGCGGCCGGGTCACGCCCCGCGCCGGGGCCCCTCCTTGGGCCCCGCCCCCCTCACCCCTTCGGCTGAACCAGTTGGATCAGGTTGCCGACCGTGTCGTCCAGGACGGCGGCGACCACCGTGGGGTGGCGAGGTGAAGCGGACGCCCAGGCCCTGCAGCCGCTCGTGTTCGGCGGCGATGTCGTCGACGGAGAAGACGATGCAGGGCAGGCCCGCCTCGCGCAGCGCCGCGCGGTACGGCTCCGCGATGGGACCCTGACCGGGCTCCAGCAGCAGCTGGAGATCGGGCTGGGCCCCCTCGGCGGCGCCGACGGTCACCAGTGGCGGGCCGCCGCCGAGGTCCATGTGCAGGCGGGTCTCGAAGCCGAGGACGTCGGTGTAGAAGGCGTGGGCCTTCTCGATGTCGTCGACGTACACGCTGGTCATCGCGACCTTGATCACGGCCGTCACGGTCCTCTCGGATGCCGGGTCAGATACCGAGCTGCTTGGCCTCGTGCAGCCTCGTGATGGCGTCCTTCTCGCCGTCCAGCTCGACGTCGGCCGCGCTGTGCCGCCCGTGCACGAACAGCAGCAGCTCCGAGGGCTCGCCGGTGGCCGTCACCACCGGAGTGCCCCGGTGGGCGACCGCCGTCTCGCCGTTCGGGCGCCGCAGCACCAGGCCGGTCGGGACGCTGCGCCCCATCAGCCGCGCGGTGCGCTCCAGGCGGGACCACAGGGCGTCCTGGAAGACGGGGTCCAGTTCGCGCGGCGCCCAGTCGGGGCGGGCCCGGCGGACGTCCTCGGTGTGGACATAGAACTCGACGGTGTTCGACATCTCGTCGACCTGCTTGAGGGAGAACGGCGAGAAGCGCGGCGGGCCGGTACGGATCAGCTGGATCAGCTCCCCGTACGGCTTCTCCGCGAACTCCGCCATCACCCGTTCGAGGCGGCCGGCGAGTGGCTTGATCAGGATGCCGCCGGCGGCGTCGGGCCGGCGTTCGCGCACCACCACGTGCGCGGCGAGGTCGCGGGTGAGCCAGCCCTCGCAGAGGGTCGGGGCCTCCGGGCCCTCGGCCTCCAACAGGTCGGCGAGGAGAAGTCGTTCACGCTTGGCGAAAGTCGACATGACAGCCAGCGTACGGCCGCCTCCGCGCCGCGCCCACCCGCCGCGCGGCCGACGCGCCCCTCGAGGGTGGCCGCGCGGCCACTTCCAACGGGTGGACGGTCGGGCGGGAGTGCCGGTGACGCGCGGCACAATGGCACCCATGACCAGCACGCCCAAGCCCAGCAACCTCGACCCCGAGATCGCCGCGCGCCTCAGGCGCAGCGCCGACGGGCTCGTCCCCGCCATCGCCCAGCAGTACGACACCGGTGAGGTGCTCATGCTCGGCTGGATGGACGACGAGGCGCTGCACCGCACCCTCACCACCGGCCGCTGCACCTACTGGTCGCGCAGCCGTCAGGAGTACTGGGTGAAGGGCGACACCTCCGGCCACGTCCAGCACGTCAGGTCCGTCGCGCTCGACTGCGACGCCGACACCGTGCTCGTGCGCGTCGACCAGGTGGGCGCCGCCTGCCACACCGGGGACCGGACCTGCTTCGACGCCGACGTGCTGCTCAAGGACGCCGGTTCCGGCGCACCGGCCGTGGATCAGTAGGGTCAGCCGCCATGGACCTCGACACGTTCCGCAAGCTGGCCGGTGACCGGCGGGTCGTCCCCGTCACCCGCAAGCTCCTCGCCGACGGCGACACCCCGGTCGGGCTGTACCGCAAGCTCGCCGCCGAGCGCCCCGGCACCTTCCTGCTGGAGTCCGCGGAGAACGGCCGCACCTGGTCCCGGTACTCCTTCGTGGGCGTCCGCTCGGCGGCCACCCTCACCGCGCGCGACGGCTCGGCGCACTGGCTCGGCACCCCGCCCGTCGGCGTCCCGGTCGACGGTGACCCGCTCGCCGCCCTGCGCGCCACCATCGAGACCCTGCACACCCCCCACCAGGAGGGCCTGCCGCCCTTCACCGGCGGCATGGTCGGCTACCTCGGCTACGACATCGTGCGCCGCCTGGAGAAGATCGGCCCCGGCGAGCGCGACGACCTCGGGCTGCCCGAGCTGACCATGCTGCTGACCAGCGACCTCGCCGTCATGGACCACTGGGAGGGCTCGGTCCTGCTGATCGCCAACGCGATCAACCACAACGACCTCGACACGGGCGTCGACGAGGCGTACGCCGACGCGGTGGCCCGGCTCGACGCCATGGAGGCGGACCTGTCCCGCCCGGTCTCCCAGCCGCCCGCCGTGCTCCCGCCCTCCGAGCTGCCCGCGTACACGGCCCTGTGGGGCGGCCCCGACTTCCAGGCGGCCGTCGAGGACGTCAAGGAGCGCATCCGCGCGGGGGAGGCCTTCCAGGTCGTACCGTCGCAGCGGTTCGAGACGCCGTGCACGGCGAGCGCGCTGGACGTCTACCGCGTCCTCAGGGCGACCAACCCCTCGCCGTACATGTACCTGTTCCGCTTCGAGGGCTTCGACGTCGTCGGCTCGTCCCCGGAGGCCCTGGTCAAGGTCGAGGACGGGCGGGCGATGGTCCACCCCATCGCCGGCACCCGCCACCGCGGGGCGAGCCCGCAGGAGGACCAGGCCCTGGCCGACGAACTGCTCGCCGACCCCAAGGAGCGCGCCGAGCACCTGATGCTCGTCGACCTCGGCCGCAACGACCTCGGGCGGGTCTGCGAGCCCGGCTCGGTCGAGGTCGTCGACTTCATGTCCGTCGAGCGCTACTCCCACGTCATGCACATCGTGTCGACGGTGACGGGCCGGGTCGCGCACGGCCGCACCGCTTTCGACGTGCTCACCGCCTGCTTCCCGGCGGGCACCCTGTCCGGCGCCCCCAAGCCCCGCGCGATGCAGATCATCGACGAACTGGAGCCGTCCCGGCGGGGGTTGTACGGCGGCTGCGTCGGCTATCTCGACTTCGCGGGCGACTCCGACACCGCCATCGCCATCCGTACCGCCCTGCTCCGGGACGGCACCGCCTACGTCCAGGCGGGCGCCGGAATCGTCGCCGACTCCGACCCGGTCGCGGAGGACGCCGAGTGCCGCAACAAGGCGGCGGCGGTGCTGCGCGCGGTCCACACGGCCAACCGGCTGGGCGCGTAGGACGTCCCCCGTTCGAACAGTGGGGCGCTTATCACGTGAACCCCGGGTGCCGGTTCGCCCGGGGTTCAGGCGATAGTGGACTACGTGACTGCCGTACCGCACCCTCGTTCCGAAGCCGCGCCCGCCCAGGCCGGCCGTCGAAGTCTCGCCGTCGCCCTGCTGAGCGGAGCGCTCGGCGCGGCCGTGGCGCTGCTGGCCACCCGTCAGCAGTGGGCGCGGGGCACCGCCACGGTGGCCGGCGGCGACTTCCCGCTGACCGCCAGCGGCAGCGACGTCTCGGGCGTTCCCGCGGCCCTCGCCATAGTGGGCCTCGCCGCGCTCGTCGCCGTCTTCGCCGTCCGCAGGGCCGGCCGCTTCCTGGTCGCCGGTCTCCTCGCGCTCTCCGGCGCCGGCATCGTGGCCGCGGCCCTGCTCGGCGTCTCCGACAGCAGCGCCCTCGACGACAAGGCCGCGAAGGCGTCCGGGGACACCTCGGCCACCGTCGACGCGCTCACCCACACCGCCTGGCCCTACGTGGCGGTCGCCGGCGGTGTGCTGATCCTGCTCGCCGGGCTGCTCGCGCTGCGCTACGGCCGGCTGTGGCCCGCGATGTCCGGCCGCTACGAGCGTTCCGGCGCGCCCCGGCCGCGGCGCCGGGCGCCCGCCGTGAACCCCGACCGGCCCGAGGACATCTGGAAGGCGCTGGACCGCGGCGAGGACCCCACGGGCGCGTAGCCCGCGCGCAGGGGGTGACCCCCGGCCACCTCTCCCGCGCGCGTGCGGGACAATGAGGGTGAGCGTCCGGCTCAGACAGGTACACAGCAACGAGGAGCAAGTCATGGCGGGCAGCAGCCACGGTCACACCCCGGCCGCCTGGACCGGTGTCATCATCGCCTTCATCGGCTTCTGCGTCGCGGGCGCCTTCATGGTGATGGCGTCCCCGGCGGGTTTCTGGGCCGGCATGGCGATCGTGGTCCTCGGTGGTGTCGTCGGCGGCATCATGCGCGCGATGGGCATGGGCATGCCTAAGGAGACCCACCCGGTGCACCAGGGCGCGGGCCAGCGCGAGCCCGCGGGCGCCGAGGGCTGAGAGGCCGTACGGAACATGCGTCAGGGGCGGTTCGGCAGGGATGCCGGGCCGCCCCTTCGCGCGCGCGGGGCGGTCCTGCGGGGCACAATGCGGGCGTGAACGCCGACAGCGAGAGCGTGTGCGCCGACAGCCGGACAGTGCCGCAGTCCGGCGCGCGGGACGCCGTCCCCGGCGGGGCGCCGGCCGGCGCCCGGGAGGTGGCACGGCGGCTGGCCGTGCCCGCCGGCATCCTCGCGGCCGTCGCCGGGGCCTTCGCCTACGTGGGGGCCGTGGACCCCAACCAGCCCGGCCACTATCCGGCCTGCCCCCTGCTGCGCTTCACCGGGGTGTACTGCCCCGGCTGCGGCGGACTGCGCGGCGCGCACGCCCTGGTGCACGGCGATCTCGCGGGGGCGTTCACCGACAACGCCCTGGCCGTCGTGGGCTACGCCGTCTTCGCGGTGGTGTGGACCGTCTGGGTGGTGCGCTCGCTGCGCGGACGCCCGCCGCGGATCGAACTCGGCCCGGTGCACCTGTGGAGCCTCGGCGTGTTGCTGCTGGTCTTCACGGTTGTCCGGAACCTGCCGTTCGGTGGCCGGCTGCACCCTTGATCAATTCGCGAACGTCCAGGTAGTGGGACCGGCGTCAACCGGATGTGAGGCCTTCGCCTTCCTGCGGATACCATCGCAAGTGACCATCGGGTTTCGTCATCGGTTCGATCCGACGAGGTGGCCGGTGGCCGGAAGGCAACCGCTTTAACAGTCAACCGTCTGGAAGGGGGCCCCTCGCGTGAGTGTGCTCGACGAGATCATCGACGGCGTCCGTGCCGACCTCGCGGAACGGCAGGCGCGCGTCAGCCTCGACGAGCTCAAGGAGCGCGCGGCGAAGGCTCCCGCGGCCAAGGACGGGGTCGCCGCACTGCGCGGCGAGGGCGTCAAGGTCATCTGCGAGGTCAAGCGTTCCAGCCCGTCCAAGGGCGCGCTGGCCGCCATCGCCGACCCCGCCCGGCTCGCCGCGGACTACGAGGCGGGCGGCGCGGCCGTCATCTCCGTGCTGACCGAGGAGCGCCGCTTCGGCGGGTCCCTGGCGGACCTGGAGGCGGTCCGCGCCCGCGTGGACATCCCCGTGCTGCGCAAGGACTTCATCGTCACCTCGTACCAGCTGTGGGAGGCCAGGGCCTACGGCGCCGACCTCGCGCTCCTCATCGTCGCCGCCCTCGACCAGCCCGCGCTGGAGAGCCTGATCGAGCGCGCCGAGTCCATCGGGCTCACACCGCTCGTCGAGGTCCATGACGAGGACGAGGTCGACCGCGCGGTGGACGCCGGCGCGAAGATCATCGGCGTCAACGCGCGTAACCTCAAGACCCTCGAGGTCGACCGCACGACGTTCGAGCGGCTGGCCCCCGAGATCCCCGCCCACCTCGTCCGGATCGCCGAGTCCGGGGTCCGCGGGCCGCACGACCTCATCGCCTACGCCAACGCCGGCGCCGACGCCGTCCTGGTCGGCGAGTCCCTCGTCACCGGCCGCGACCCCAAGTCCGCGGTCGCCGACCTGGTGGCGGCGGGCGAGCACCCCGCGCTGCGGCACGGCCGGGGCTGACCGATGCCCCTCGCCGGCCGGGCCCTCCTCGCCGACCGCCCGGGCTCCGGCCCGCGCGGCGCGGCCGGATGCCCGTGGCCGGCCGCCGGCCGGGCCTCGGACGGCACCCCGCACGGCGACACGGGCGGCGCCACGCCGGTAGAGTCGCCCGCGATGTCCTCGATCACCACGACGGCCAGGGACCCCTACGCCCGTCTCGCCCGCGGCTGCCGTCCGCGCGGCTGCCGAGCGCCCGCGCGCCGGGTGCACGGGCGGCGCGTCCGGTACGTCATCGGTGACGAGCCGGGCCAGGTCAACGGCATGCGATGGCGTCCCGCGGGGGGCGCGGGGAACTGCGCGAGCAGCACCAGCCGGCCCGTGGCCGGCTGACGACCCCCGCCCCCACGGCGACTGTTCTTCCACACACTCACCGTGAGGTTTCCGCATGCCCAGCGAGTTCTTCCTTCCCGACCCCGAGGGCCGGGTGCCCAGCGCCGAGGGTTACTTCGGCGCGTTCGGCGGCAAGTTCATCCCGGAGGCGCTCGTCGCCGCCGTGGACGAGGTCGCCGTCGAGTACGACAAGGCCAAGTCGGACCCCGAGTTCGCCCGCGAGCTCGACGACCTGCTCGTCCACTACACCGGCCGTCCCAGCAGCCTCACCGAGGTGCCGAGGTTCGCCGAACACGCCGGTGGCGCCCGGGTGTTCCTCAAGCGCGAGGACCTCAACCACACCGGCTCCCACAAGATCAACAACGTGCTCGGCCAGGCCCTCCTCACCCGGCGGATGGGCAAGACGCGGGTCATCGCGGAGACCGGCGCCGGCCAGCACGGCGTCGCCACCGCCACCGCCTGCGCCCTGTTCGGCCTCGAGTGCACCATCTACATGGGCGAGATCGACACGCAGCGCCAGGCGCTCAACGTGGCCCGGATGCGCATGCTCGGCGCCGAGGTCGTCGCCGTGAAGTCCGGCAGCCGCACCCTCAAGGACGCGATCAACGAGGCGTTCCGCGACTGGGTCGCCAACGTCGACCGCACCCACTACCTGTTCGGCACGGTGGCAGGCCCGCACCCCTTCCCGGCCATGGTGCGCGACTTCCACCGCGTCATCGGCGTCGAGGCGCGCCGCCAGATCCTGGAGCGCGCCGGACGGCTGCCCGACGCGGCCGTCGCCTGTGTCGGCGGCGGCTCCAACGCCATCGGCCTCTTCCACGCGTTCATCCCGGACGCCGGCGTACGCCTGATCGGCTGCGAGCCCGCCGGACACGGCGTGGAGACCGGCGAGCACGCGGCCACCCTGACCGCGGGCGAGCCCGGCATCCTGCACGGCTCCCGGTCCTACGTCCTCCAGGACGACGAGGGCCAGATCACCGAGCCGTACTCCATCTCGGCCGGCCTGGACTACCCGGGCATCGGACCCGAGCACTCCTACCTCAAGGACACCGGCCGCGCCGAGTACCGCGCGGTCACCGACGACGCGGCCATGCAGGCCCTGCGTCTGCTGTCGCGCACCGAGGGCGTCATCCCGGCCATCGAGAGCGCCCACGCGCTGGCCGGCGCCCTGGAGGTCGGCAGGGAGCTGGGCGAGGACGGGCTGATCGTGATCAACCTGTCCGGCCGCGGCGACAAGGACATGGACACCGCCGCCCGCTACTTCGGGCTGTACGACACCGACGCCGAGGTCGCCGCCGACGCGGACGGCGACATCGCCGAGATCGAGGGAGACGCCAAGTGAGCGGGAACATCCGGCTGCTGAGCGACACCCTCGCCGCCGCCAGGGCGGAGGGCCGCTCGGCCCTCATCGCCTACCTCCCGGCCGGCTTCCCGACCGTGGACGGCGGCATCGAGGCGATCAAGGCCGTCTTCGACGGCGGCGCCGACGTCGTCGAGGTGGGGCTGCCGCACAGCGACCCCGTCCTGGACGGCCCGGTCATCCAGACCGCCGACGACATCGCCCTGCGCGGCGGGGTCAGGATCGCCGACGTGCTGCGCACGGTCCGCGAGGCGTTCGACGCCACCGGCAAGCCAGTGCTCGTGATGACGTACTGGAACCCGATCGACCGCTACGGCGTCGAGCGGTTCACCGCCGAACTGGCCGAGGCGGGCGGGGCCGGCTGCATCCTGCCCGACCTGCCCGTCCAGGAGTCGGCGCTGTGGCGCGAACACGCCGACAAGCACGGGCTCGCCACGGTCTTCGTGGTCGCGCCCAGCAGCAGGGACGAGCGGCTCGCCCGGATCACCGCGGCGGGCAGCGGCTTCGTCTACGCCGCCTCGCTGATGGGCGTCACCGGCACCCGCGCGTCGGTCGGCGCGCAGGCCCAGGACCTGGTGGAGCGCACCCGGGCCACGAACCCGGATCTGCCGGTCTGCGTCGGGCTCGGTGTCTCCGACGCGGCGCAGGCCGCCGAGGTCGCCGGCTTCGCCGACGGCGTGATCGTCGGCTCGGCCTTCGTGAAGCGGATGCTGGACGCCCCGGACCACGCGGCCGGGATCGACGCGGTCCGCGCCCTCGCCGGCGACCTCGCGAAGGGCGTCCGCGGACAGGCGTAGGACCGTCGCAGGACCGAGGTGAGGTACCGGTCACTCGAACGGGTGGACCTGGGGCCGGGGAGGCGCGCTGCGCCTCCCCGGTTCGTTCTGCGGGTGTGAGCGAGAAGAACCGTGACGGAAAGCGCACCGCCCGTGAGCGGCTGGCGGTCGAGCGTGAGAAGCAGAAGTCCGCGCAGAAGCGGCGGCGGGCCCTGATCGTCGGCGCGAGCGTCGTCGGAGTCCTGGGGCTGGCGGCGGTGATCGGCGTGATCGCCGCCAACTCCGGCAAGGACGACGGCAGCGACTCGGCGGGCCCCGCCGTGGCGCCGTCGGGAGCCAAGGGCAAGGATGCCCTGGCGATCCCGGTCGGCAAGGAGAGCGCCAGGTCGACGCTCACCGTCTGGGAGGACTTCCGCTGCCCGGCCTGCCAGGCCTTCGAGACGGCGTACCGCCCGGTGATCCGCGAGCTGACGGACGCCGGACAGCTGAAGGTCGAGTACCACCTGGTGACCCTCATCGACGGCAACATGGGCGGCACCGGCTCCCGCAACGCGGCCAACGCCGCGGCCTGCGCACAGGACGCGGGGAAGTTCCGCGCCTTCCACGACGTGCTGTACGAGAACCAGCCGAAGGAGACCGAAGACGCCTTCGCGCAGAACAGCAAGCTCCTGGACCTCGCGGGCAAGGTCGACGGCCTGGTCACCCCGGCGTTCCGCAACTGCGTCCAGGACGGCACGCACAACAGCTGGGTGGCCAAGTCCCACCAGGCCTTCCAGGCGGGCGGCTTCAGCGGCACCCCGACGGTCCTGCTCGACGGCAAGAACATCTACCAGGACCAGACCATGACCCCCGCGAAGCTGAAGCAGCAGGTGCAGGAGGCCGCCAAGGGGTGAGCGGTTTCGCCGTTCCCCCGTTATGGACCCGTAGCCGGGTGGCTTGCCGTGTGCCCCGCCCGGCAGGGTAGCGTCGACCCTGCCATGGACCTTTCCTTCATTCCCAGCCCTTCGCGCGGGGTGCTGCATCTCGGCCCCATTCCGCTGCGCGGCTACGCGTTCTGCATCATCATCGGTGTCTTCGTCGCGGTCTGGCTCGGCAACAAGCGCTGGATCGCCCGCGGCGGGCGGGCCGGCACGGTGGCCGACATCGCTGTCTGGGCCGTGCCCTTCGGCCTGGTCGGCGGCCGGCTCTACCACGTCATCACGGACTACGAGCTGTACTTCAGCGCGGGCCGCGACTGGGTGGACGCCTTCAAGGTGTGGCAGGGCGGTCTCGGCATCTGGGGCGCGATCGCCCTCGGCGGACTCGGCGCCTGGATCGGCTGCCGGCGCCGGGGCATCCCGCTGCCCGCGTGGGCCGACGCCCTCGCCCCCGGTATCGCGCTCGCACAGGCGATCGGCCGCTGGGGCAACTGGTTCAACCAGGAGCTGTACGGGAAGCCCACCGACCTGCCGTGGGCGCTGAAGATCACCTCCTCGACGGACGGCCGGGTGCCGGGCACCTACCACCCGACGTTCCTGTACGAGTCCCTGTGGTGCGTGGGTGTCGCGCTGCTCGTCATCTGGGCCGACCGCCGCTTCAGGATGGGCCACGGACGGGCGTTCGCGTTGTACGTCGCCGCCTACTGCGTGGGCCGCGCCTGGATCGAGTACCTGCGCGTCGACGACGCCCACCACATCCTGGGCCTGCGGCTCAACGACTGGACCGCGCTGATCGTGTTCGTCCTCGCGGTGACGTACATGGTGCTGTCCGCGAAGAAGCGCCCGGGCCGCGAAGCCGTCGTGGAGCCGGGTGCTCCGGACGGCGACACGGAGACCGGGGCCGCCGGGGACGAGGCCGAGGGCAGGCACGAGGACCAGGTCAAGGACACGGACGGGTCCGACGCCGATCCCGCCTCCGGTGCCGGGCCGGAGTCCGAGGCGGAGTCCGGGCCGCGGTCCGCAACGCCGGACCTGTCGAAGGACCCGCTGCCGGACACCGGCGCCGAGGCGCGTGCGGAGGAAGCGGAGCACTCCGGCGAAGAGGCCAAGGACGAGGCCGGCTCGGCGAAGAAGAGCTGACGGCACGTTCACACCGATGAGGGCGCCCGGGAATCTCTCCCGGGCGCCCTCATCGGTGTGGGCGACCCGTCGTCCCTGACGTCAGCGTCTGCGGGCCAGGGACAGGGTCCGCCGGGCCGCGGCGACCACCGCCGCGTCGACGAAGCGGCCGTCCGGCAGCGCCTGGGCGCCCTGGTCGCGCGTCGCCGCCTTCACGATCGCCTCCGCCTGCTCGATCTCCCGCTCCGTGGGCAGGTAGGACCGTTCGATGACGGGCAGTTGGCGTGGGTGGATGGCGGCCCGGCCGAGGAAGCCCAGGGCGCGGCCGTGTGCGCAGGACGCGGCCAGGCCCGCCAGGTCACGGATGTCGGGGTGGACGGACTGGGACGGCGGGGCCAGGCCGGCCGCCCTGGCCGCCACGACGATCCGGGAGCGGGACCAGTCGAGTCCCGTCTCCTCCCGTACGCCCAGGTCGGACCGCAGGTCGGCCTCGCCGAGCGCGATGCCCCGCAGGGCCGGGTGCGCGGCGGCGATCGCGTAGGCGTGTTCGACGCCCAGGGCCGATTCGACGAGGGCGTACAGCGGGGGTGTCCCGCCGTCGGCCCCGGCGGTGGCGCGCGCCACGCGGAGGATCTGCCCGGCCGCCGTCACCTTGGGCAGGCGGAGTCCGGACACCCCGGGGAGGCCGGCCGTCGCCTCCAGGTCGCCGGCTGCCAGGGGACCGTCCAGCGCGTTCACCCGGACGTGGACCGGGACGGGCTGCGGCTCGGCGAGGAGTTCGGCGGTGGCCGCGCGGGCGTACTGCTTCCGGTCGGGGGCGACCGCGTCCTCCAGGTCGATCACGACGACGTCGGCACCCGCGCCGAGCGCCTTGACGACGACGGCCGGCCGGTCGCCGGGTGCGTACAGCCAGGTGAGCGGGGCGGGGGTCATGGGGCTCCCGGTGCGGGGAGGGCGGCCACGCGCCCGCGGGTCACGTCGCTCCCTCGGTGCGGAGGGCGGCCAGGTCGGAGGCGGTCAGGCCGAGTTCGGTCAGGACCGCGTCGGTGTCCGCGCCGTGCGGGCGGCCCGCCCAGCGGATCGCGCCCGGGGTCGCGGAGAGCCGGAAGAGGACGTTCTGCATGCGCAGCGGGCCGAGTTCGGGGTCGTCGACGGTGGTGACGGTGTCGAGCGCCAGGTACTGAGGGTCCGTCATGACCTCCCGCACGTCCTGGATCGGGGCCACCGCGGCCTCCGCCTTCTCGAAGGCCGCGAGGACGTCCTCCCGGGTGCGCCGGGCGATCCAGGTGCCGACGGCCTCGTCCAGGACGTCGCTGTGGGCGGCCCGTTCGGCGCCCGACCCGAACCAGGGTTCGGCGACCAGTTCGGGGCGGCCCACCAGGTGCATTACCCGTTCCGCCACCGACTGGGCGGACGTGGACACCGCCACCCAGCCGCCGTCCGCGGTCCGGTAGGTGTTGCGCGGGGCGTTGTTCTGGGAGCGGTTGCCGGTGCGGGGCTGGACGTGGCCGAGCTGGTCGTACCAGGTGGGCTGCGGCCCGAGGACGGTCAGGATCGGCTCGATGATCGCCATGTCGACGACCTGGCCCTCACCGGTGTGTTCACGGGCGGCGAGGGCCGTCATGACGGCGTAGGCGGTGGCGATGCCCGCGATGGAGTCGGCCAGGCCGAACGGGGGGAGGGTGGGGGGCGCGTCCGGTTCCCCGGTGATCGCGGCGAAGCCGCTCATCGCCTCGGCCAGGGTGCCGAACCCGGGGCGGTGCGCGTACGGGCCGAACTGGCCGAAGCCGGTGACCCGGGCGAGGACCAGGCGCGGGTTGACGGCCGAGAGCTCCGGCCAGCCCAGGTCCCATTTCTCCAGTGTGCCCGGCCGGAAGTTCTCGACGATCACGTCGGCCGTCGCGGCGAGCCGCAGCAGGGTCGCCCGGCCACCCCGGGTCGACAGGTCGAGGGTGATGGTGCGCTTGTTGCGGCCCAGCAGTTTCCACCACAGGCCCACCCCGTCCTTCGAGGGGCCGTGGCCGCGGGAGGGGTCCGGCTGCCTGGGGTGCTCGACCTTGATGACCTCCGCGCCGAAGTCGCCGAGCAGGGTGGCGGAGAGCGGGCCGGCGAAGAGGGTGGCGAGGTCGAGGACGCGGAGGCCGGTCAGGGGCGGCCGGCCGGGGGGTCGGCGGGTCACGCGGGGTACCGCGCGGTGACCAGGGGCGGGTGGGTGCTGCCGGGCACGGCGAAGTGCGTCATGAGCGGGGTGCCTCCAGCGGGACGAGGGCGTGGGTGAGGTGGGCCAGCGTGTCGAAGCCGACGCCGTCGAAGTCGCCGACGCCGGTGGACAGGCGGTTCTTGAGGGGGGCCGTCCACCGGTCGGGCAGGGCGGCGGGGGCGCCGGCGAGGAGACCGGCGACGCTTCCGGCGGTGGCGCCGTTGGAGTCGGTGTCCCAGCCGCCGGACACGGCACGGCAGATTGAGCCGGTGAAGTCGCCGTCCGCGTGGGTGAGGGCGGCGGCGATCAGCGCGGTGTTGGGGACGGCGTGGACCCAGTGGTGGGTGGCCGCGTGGGTGGCGTGCAGTGCGTCGACCACGGCGTCGAAGTCCTCGTGGGCCGCGGCGGTCCGGACGGCGTGGCGGACGGCGCGGGCGAGCCGGGAGGCGGGCGGGACGACCGTCAGGCCGGTGCGCAGGCACGCGTGGACGTCGTGTTCTCCGGTGGTGGCGGCGGCGATCACGGCCGCCGTGAACATCGCCGCGTGCACACCGCTGCCGGTGTGCGTGAGGGTGGCGTCGCGGTGGGCCTGTTCCGCGGCGGCCGCCGGGTCACCGGGGTTGGTCCAGCCGTGGATGTCGGCGCGGATCAGGGCGCCGATCCACTCCCGGAACGGGTTGCGGTGGCGGGCCGTGTGCGGCGGCTCCAGGCCGCACAGCAGGTTGCGGTAGGCGACGCGTTCGGCGGTGAACGTGCGGCCGGCGGGGAGTTCACCGAGCCAGACGTCCGCCACGTCCGCGGTGCGGAAGCCGCGGCCGTGGCGTTGCAGCAGGAGCAGGTTCACCAGCGGGTAGTTGAGGTCGTCGTCCTCCGGCATGCCGTCGATGTTCTCGGCGAGGGAGGTGGACGCGGAACGGCGGTTCCACGGGTAGTCGCCCAGCAGCCGGGGCGGCACTCCGCGGGCCGTGAAGTACGTGGTCAGGGGCCAGTTGCCGGTGGCCGCGGCAAGTCGGCGGATGCCTTCCAGAGGGAGCTTCTCGACGGGTTTGCCCAGCAGGCAGCCGACCGCGCGGCCCAGCCAGGCGGCCTCCAGGCGCGGCGGGGAGGGAGGAGCGGACGGCCCGGCGGGCGGCGCCGGCCAGTCGGGGCACAGGGCCTTGATCGCCGGCAGGTCCGTCGGCTCACTGTCCGTCAACCCGCTCGGCAGATCGCCGAGTTCGTCGAGCAGATCCTCCGCGAGCAGCCGCAGGTACCGGGACACCGGATGCGGTGACGCGCCCGCCCGCAGCGGGGCCTCGCCGCCGCCGGCCGCCCGCCAGCGCGCCGCGATCGCCGAGGGTTCACGGCCGTCCAGTGCCGCCTGACGCAGTTCGTGGCCCAGCAGGTCCTCCGGCTGGACCCAGGTCAGTCGGAGCATCGCGTGCCTCCCGTCCCGTGGTCGGCCCGCCGCTTGCCGCCGAGCGCGGCGAACGCCGCCTCGTGGGCGCGGCGGCGGCCCGTGTCGCGGTCGAAGATCTCCCGGGTGACCTCGGTGAGTGTCCTGGCCGGCTGCCACAGGTCCAGCCGGCTGGCGTCCGCGACCGTCGTGGCCCACTCCTTGGGGACCGGTGAGCCCAGGGCGCCGGCGAGCGCGCCCGCCATCGTGGCGATCGAGTCGCAGTCGCGACCGTAGTTGACGGCGCCCAGGACCGCGTGCCGGTAGTCGCCGCGCGCGACCAGCAACATGCCCAGCGCCACCGGGAGTTCCTCGATGGTGTGCAGACGGGAGGGGCGGCGGGCGGCCAGGGAGGGCGCGCGGTAGTCGGGGCCCACCGTGTCGTAGGGGGCCACCGCGCGGCGCAGCGGTGCGAGCGCGGACTCGAAGTCGGTGTACCGGCCAGCCACTTCGCAGACCTTCTCGATCGCCGTCCGGGTGCCGTCCTTCGCCAGCTCCAGACACGCGGTCACCACCGAGTCGGGGCCGGCGCCGGGCGTGCTCGCCGCGGCCACCGCCGCCGCGAACACGGCCGCCGCCTCACGGCCGTACGACGACTGGTGCGCACCGGCGACGTCCAGTGCCTCGGCGTACGCACCCGCCGGATGGGCCGCGTTGACCAGTCCGACCGGTGCCATGTACATCGCCGCACCGCAGTTGACGATGTTGCCGGCGCCGGCCTCTCGGGGGTCGGCGTGCCCGTAGTGGAGCCGGGCCACCAGCCACTTCTCCGCCAGGAAGATCCGGTGCAGCGGGAGCGCCTCCGCCTCCAGTTCGGGGATCCAGCGGGGTGTGGTCATCAGGTCGGGCACCAGGTGGTCGGCGATCGCGTACGCGTCCAGGTGGTCGCGGACGCGGGCGTAGACCCGCACCAGCGCGTGGGTCATCAGGGTGTCGTCGGTGACGTGGCCGTCGCCCTTGTGATACGGCGCGACGGGCCGGGCCGTGCGCCAGGCGTCGCCGTTCCAGGGGCCGACCACGCCGTGGACGCGGCCGCCGTGCCGTTCCAGGATCTGCTCGGGGGAGTAGCCCTCGACGGGACCGCCCAGCGCGTCGCCGACGGCGGCTCCGACGAGTGCTCCGGTGATCCGCTCCTCCAGGCTGTCCGCCCGGGTTTCTTCGCTTTTGAGCGTCATGGCCGGAATCATCCTCCTGGTGTGGCCGGTTGCGTGGCTTCCAGGAGTCCGGCGAGTTCCACCAGGTCCGTTCCGGTGAGCCGGGGGAGGGCGCACCCCGAGAGGGTGCGGCAGGTGTCCCGCCAGGACGCCGGGAGCGACTCGCCGCCGCCGAGCGCGCCGGTCAGGGCGCCCGCCAGCGCCGGGGCGGAGTCCGCGACCCGGGACAGACAGGCGGCCGCGGGGACCGCCTCCGCGATCCGGCCGCCGGCCGCGACGGCCAGGGCCAGGGCGACCGGGACGGTCTCGGCGGCGGCGATGCCGTAGCTGTAGACGTGGTCGACGATGGTGTGCTCCAGCAGGGGCACCGCGGCGAAGGCGCTGTCCGCGCCGAGTGCCAGCTTCAGGGCCTCGCGGGCGTTGCGTCCGATCTCCGTCCCCTCGGGCAGCTCGCTGAGGGCCGCCGCCACGCACTCCTCCACCTCCGCCCCGGCGAGGGCGCGGGCGAGGGCGGCGGCCATCGCCCGCGCGCCGTGCACCCCGTCGCCGTCCTGGGTGTAGCGGGCGTCGAACTCGGCGAGTTCGGCGGCGAGTCGGGGATCGCCCGGGTGGGCGACGGCGAGGACGCAGGCGCGTACGCAGGCCGCGTCGTCGAAGTAGTGCGGGTTGTCGTGGCCGGTGGCGGGCGGGCGCAGACCGGTGGCGAGGTTGCCGAGGCCGGCCCGCACGGAGATGCGGGCGCGCATCGGCAGGACCGCCGACTCGATCTCGGGGGCGCGTTCGGCCGCCGCGGCGACCTCGCTGGCCAGGGCGTTCCAGGTCAGGTCGATCGCGGCGCGGGTCCTGCGCTCGCGGCTCAGGTCCGCGAGGACGCAGTCGTTGCCGGCCAGCAGCAGGGCCTCGGCGGCGAACACCGCCCACTCGGCGTCGTCGGAGGGGCCGAGGCGCAGCGGCTCCGGCGGCTGGTTCAGCGCGATGGGCACGGGCAGTGTGGTCGTCGCGTTCTGCTCCGCGAAGGTGTCGAGTTCCCGGGTGAGGCGGCGGGTCCACTCGGGCATCCGCGCGGCCCGGTGCCGTGCGGCGGGCCAGCCGGCCGCGTCGCCCGCCGCGAGCCCCAGCAGGAGCCCTTCGACGCGCCGCGTCACGACTGCGCCTCGGCGTCGTCCGCGGTCAGCACGTAGGCGGCCGGGTCGGGCGGCGGCCACGCGTCCCGCCGCACGAGTTCCTCCTGCCGTACGCGCTCCCCGGGCCTGGCCGGACGCTCACGGCCTGCGGCCTCGGGGGTGGCCGCGCTCGTGTTCGCGCCCCACTTGGCGCTCTCGTCGGGGGTGAGGAGTTCGGCGACGTCCAGGATGTGGTGGCCGGTCATGGAGGGCAGGCAGCTGCCGCGGGTCGGGCCGATGGCGGCGGCCCAGTCCGCGGGGATCGCCGCGAAGCCCTGGGTCGCGCCGGCCAGGGCGCCCGCCACCGCCGCCGTGGTGTCGGCGTCGCGCCCCATGTTCACCGCGGTCAGGACGGCCTCCCGGAAGTCCCCGTCGGCGGCGGCGTACGCGCCGAAGGCGAGGGCGACGGCCTCCGGGGCCAGGTCGGTCCAGGGGTAGCCGCCGATCACCACGGCGGAGCGGACCGCGCGTTCGCCGAGGTGGGCTACCGCCACGGCCCGGCGCAGTGAGCGGGCCGTCCACGAGTCGTCGGGGACGACCGCGAGGGCCGAGGCCACCACCGCCACGGTCGGTGCGCCCGCCATGGCCGCCGCGACGCCCGCGGCGACCGCCTGCCCGCCGTAGATGCCCTCGCCCTCGTGGCTCACCGATCCGTCGATGGCCACCAGCCGGGCGGCCTCGGCGGGGCGGCCGGCCGCGAACACGCCGAAGGGCGCGGCCCGCATGGCCAGGCCGTCGCTCCAGGCGTGCCGGTGCTGGGCCGAGATGGGGGCGGCGAGGCCGCGGCGCAGGTTCTCCAGCGTGCCGCGCTCGCTGAAGCCCGCGCCCCTGAAGCGGCCCTCGTCGCGGTCGGCGATCCACTGGTGCCAGGCCGACTCGACGTGGGCGGTGGTCAGCGCGGAGCCGTGCCGGGCCAGCAGGAGGCCGGAGAAGATCGCGTACTCGGTGTCGTCGGTGCCCGCCGGGTGCTCGGCGACGTACCCGGTGATACGGCCCCAGCGGGCGCGGATCTCGGAGGGCTTCAGGTTCTCCGCCGGTGCTCCGAGGGCGTCCCCGACGGCGAGGCCGAGCAGCGCGCCGCGGGCCCGCTCGCGGAGGCCGGCGGCGTTCCCGGGGGGCCCGAGCGGGGAACCGGAGGGAATGCAGGCGATCGATGCCATACGCGGCGTCTCCTCTCAAGGGCGCCTGTGCAGGCGTCTCAAGAATGTGGACCCCCTTGCGGAACTGTCCCCGGTGCGGTGTTCGCCGCAGCCTCGCGCGCCCCGGTTCACCCGGTCGACATCTGTGCGGGCTCTCCATCGGATGAGCGCAGCCGGGTAAAGCCGCAGGTTAGCCGAGCCTTTCCTTGCTGGCGGGAAGGAATGGCGAGGCGTAGGTTGAGTGTTGTAAAAATGTAGAACTCGTCCAAACTTAGCTTTGCCTAAGCTTTTCTGGGGGACCGGATGGCCATCATCGAGACCGAAGCCGCGCTGCACGAGGCGCACCGCGACAACCACACCCACCGCGACGTGACCGGCGGCTGGCTGCGCCCCGCCGTCTTCGGCGCGATGGACGGCCTGGTCTCCAACCTCGCTCTGATGACGGGTGTCGCGGGCGGCTCGGTCGGCCACCAGACCCTGGTCATCACCGGGCTCGCGGGCCTGGCCGCCGGCGCCTTCTCGATGGCCGCCGGCGAGTACACCTCCGTGGCCTCCCAGCGTGAACTGGTCGAGGCCGAACTGGACGTGGAGCGGCGGGAGCTGAAGAGGCACCCCAAGGACGAGGAGGCCGAACTCGCCGCGCTCTACGCGGCGCGCGGTGTGGAGCCGGCGCTCGCCCGCGAAGTGGCCCGGCAGCTGTCGCAGGACCCGGAGCAGGCCCTGGAGATCCACGCGCGCGAGGAGCTCGGCATCGACCCGGGCGACCTGCCCTCTCCGCTGGTCGCCGCCGTGTCCTCGTTCGGTGCCTTCGCGCTGGGCGCGCTGCTCCCGGTGCTGCCGTACCTGCTGGGCGCGACCGCGCTGTGGCCCGCCGTGCTGCTGGCGCTGTTCGGACTGTTCGCCTGCGGTGCCGTGGTGGCCAGGGTGACCGCGCGCAGCTGGTGGTTCAGCGGGCTGCGGCAGCTCGCCCTCGGCGGTGCGGCGGCCGGTGTGACGTACGCCCTCGGTGGCCTGTTCGGAACCGCCGTAGGATAGCTCGGCCGGGACTTATGCGTTGGGCCGCATAAGTAGCCGTTACTCGCGGGTTTCGAACGGTTAACCACCGGGCATGAGCCGTAAGCACTGTGGGCAATGAGGCCTGCCGCGCATCCGCGGGACGGGCGACGACGTCTTTCCTGCCCACGGTCCGAAGGACATCGATCTGTCCCTGTCGGTCCCCATAGCTTCCACCGCCGGGCGCGGTACCCCCGCCACGCACCCGCGGTGTCCGCATGTTGGAACGGAGTATCCGGTTCCCGAGAACCGCTCCATCATGTAACCTGCACGAAATTTTGCACTCACGCAGAGGGCCAACGTCGTCCCTCGGCACATGCATATGCCAGAGACGACGACGGGAGAGCCGATGCGTACGCCGCGCCAGCCGTCCCAGCACTCCGAGAATGGCCAGAAGTGGTCCTTCATGGATGCTCGCCCTGCCGCGCAGGGTATGTACGACCCCCGCAACGAGCACGACGCCTGCGGCGTCGGCTTCGTGGCCACCCTCACCGGCGAGGCGAGCCACGCGCTGGTCGAGCAGGCGCTCACGGTGCTGCGCAACCTGGAGCACCGCGGTGCCACCGGTTCCGAGCCCGACTCGGGTGACGGCGCGGGGATCCTGTCCCAGGTGCCCGACGCGTTCTTCCGCGAGGTGGCCGGATTCGAGCTGCCCGCGCCCGGCGGCTATGCCGTCGGCATAGCCTTCCTGCCCGAGGACGGCCTCGACGCGTCCGTCTCACGCATCGAGACGATCGCCGCCGACGAGGGCCTCACCGTCCTCGGCTGGCGCGACGTCCCGGTCGCGCCCGGACTGCTCGGCGCCACCGCCCGCTCGACGATGCCCGCCTTCCGCCAGGTCTTCGTCGCCGACGCGGCCGCGTCGCCCGCCACGGGCATCGCCCTCGACCGCAAGGCGTTCGTGCTGCGCAAGCGCGCCGAGCGCGAGGCCGGCGTCTACTTCCCGTCGCTGTCCGCGCGGACCATCGTCTACAAGGGCATGCTGACCACCGGTCAGCTCGAACCCTTCTTCCCGGACCTGTCCGACCGCCGCTTCGCCTCCGCCATCGCGCTCGTCCACTCGCGTTTCTCGACGAACACCTTCCCGTCCTGGCCGCTCGCACACCCGTACCGTTTCGTCGCGCACAACGGCGAGATCAACACGGTCAAGGGCAACCGCAACTGGATGGCGGCCCGCGAGTCCCAGATCGTCTCCGACCTGTTCGGCGACCAGGAGAAGATCGAGCGGATCTTCCCGATCTGTACGCCCGACGCCTCCGACTCGGCGTCCTTCGACGAGGTGCTCGAACTCCTGCACCTGGGCGGCCGTTCGCTGCCGCACTCCGTGCTGATGATGATCCCGGAGGCGTGGGAGAACCACGCGTCCATGGAGTCGGCCCGCCGCGCCTTCTACCAGTTCCACTCCACGATGATGGAGCCCTGGGACGGCCCGGCCTGCGTCACCTTCACCGACGGCACCCAGGTCGGCGCCGTGCTCGACCGCAACGGCCTGCGCCCCGGCCGCTACTGGGTCACCGACGAGGGCCTGGTCGTCCTCGGCTCCGAGGTCGGCGTCCTCGACATCGACCCCGCGAAGGTCGTCCGCAAGGGCCGCCTGCAGCCCGGCCGGATGTTCCTGGTCGACACCGCCGAGCACCGCATCATCGAGGACGACGAGATCAAGGCCGGCCTCGCCGACGACAAGCCCTACGCGGAGTGGCTGGAGGCCGGCGAGATCGAGCTCTCCGACCTGCCCGAGCGTGAGCACATCGTCCACACCCACGCCTCGGTCACCCGCCGTCAGCAGACCTTCGGCTACACCGAGGAAGAGCTGCGCATCCTCGTCGCCCCGATGGCGAAGACCGCCGCCGAGCCGATCGGCTCCATGGGCACCGACTCGCCCATCGCCGCGCTGTCCGAGCGCCCCCGGCTCCTCTTCGACTACTTCACCCAGCTGTTCGCGCAGGTCACCAACCCGCCGCTGGACGCCATCCGCGAGGAACTCGTCACCTCGCTGCGCTCCTCGCTCGGCCCGCAGGGCAACCTGCTCGACCCGACCGCCGCGTCCTGCCGCACCGTCGTGCTGCCCTTCCCGGTCATCGACAACGACGAGCTGGCCAAGCTCATCCATGTCAACGCCGACGGCGACATGCCGGGCTTCAAGGCCGCGACCCTCTCGGGCCTCTACCGCGTCTCGGGCGGCGGCGAGACCCTCGCCGCCCGCATCGACGAGATCTGCGCCGAGGCCGACGCCGCCATCGACAACGGCGCCCGGCTGATCGTCCTCTCCGACCGCCACTCCGACGCCGAGCACGCGCCGATCCCCTCGCTGCTGCTCACCGCGGCCGTCCACCACCACCTCATCCGCACCAAGCAGCGCACCCAGGTGGGCCTGCTGGTCGAGGCCGGTGACGTGCGCGAGGTCCACCACGTGGCCCTGCTGATCGGCTTCGGCGCCGCCGCGGTCAACCCCTACCTGGCGATGGAGTCGGTCGAGGACCTGGTCCGCGCCGGCACCTTCCTGCCCGGGATCGAGCCCGAACAGGCCATCCGCAACCTGATCTACGCGCTCGGCAAGGGCGTCCTGAAGGTCATGTCCAAGATGGGCATCTCGACGGTCGCCTCCTACCGCGGCGCCCAGGTCTTCGAGGCCGTCGGCCTGGACGACGCGTTCGTCGCCCGCTACTTCAGCGGCACGGCCACCAAGATCGGCGGCGTCGGCATCGACGTCATCGCCAAGGAGGTCGCCGCCCGCCACGCGAAGGCGTACCCGGTCAGCGGCATCGCGCCCGCGCACCGCGCCCTCGACATAGGCGGCGAGTACCAGTGGCGCCGCGAGGGCGAGCCGCACCTGTTCGACCCGGAGACGGTCTTCCGCCTCCAGCACTCGACCCGCGCCAACCGCTACGACATCTTCAAGAAGTACACGGACCGGGTGAACGAGCAGTCCGAGCGCCTGATGACGCTGCGCGGCCTGTTCGGCTTCAAGTCCGGCGTCGAGGGCCGACAGCCGATCTCCGTGGACGAGGTCGAGCCGGTCAGCGAGATCGTCAAGCGCTTCTCCACCGGCGCCATGTCGTACGGCTCCATCTCCAAGGAGGCGCACGAAACCCTCGCCATCGCCATGAACCAGCTGGGCGGCAAGTCCAACACCGGTGAGGGCGGCGAGGACCCGGACCGCCTGTACGACCCGGCGCGCCGCTCCAGCATCAAGCAGGTCGCCTCCGGCCGCTTCGGTGTGACCTCCGAGTACCTGGTCAACGCGGACGACATCCAGATCAAGATGGCCCAGGGCGCCAAGCCCGGCGAGGGCGGCCAGCTGCCCGGCCACAAGGTCTACCCGTGGGTCGCCAGGACCCGGCACAGCACCCCCGGTGTCGGCCTGATCTCCCCGCCGCCGCACCACGACATCTACTCCATCGAGGATCTCGCCCAGCTGATCCACGACCTCAAGAACGCGAACCCGCAGGCGCGCATCCACGTCAAGCTGGTCTCCGAGGTCGGTGTCGGCACGGTCGCCGCGGGTGTCTCCAAGGCGCACGCGGACGTCGTCCTCATCTCCGGCCACGACGGCGGCACGGGCGCCTCCCCGCTGACCTCGCTGAAGCACGCGGGCGGCCCCTGGGAGCTCGGTCTCGCCGAGACCCAGCAGACGCTGCTGCTCAACGGCCTGCGCGACCGGATCGTCGTCCAGACCGACGGACAGCTCAAGACCGGCCGGGACGTGGTCATCGCCGCGCTGCTGGGCGCCGAGGAGTTCGGTTTCGCGACCGCGCCGCTCGTCGTCTCCGGCTGCGTCATGATGCGCGTCTGCCACCTGGACACCTGCCCGGTCGGCATCGCCACCCAGAACCCGGTCCTGCGCGACCGGTTCGCGGGCAAGGCCGAGTACATCGTGAACTTCTTCCGCTTCATCGCCGAAGAGGTCCGCGAGATCCTCGCCGAGCTGGGCTTCCGCACCATCGAGGAGGCCGTCGGCCACGCCGAGGCGCTCGATGTGACCCGCGCCGTCAACCACTGGAAGGCGCAGGGCCTGAACCTGGCCCCCCTCTTCCACGTGCCCGACCTGCCCGAGGGCGCTGCCCTGCACCGGGTCGTCTCGCAGGACCACGGCCTGGAGAAGGCGCTCGACAACGAGCTGATCAAGCTCGCCGCCGACGCCCTCGCCGCGGACTCGCAGGCTGACGCCCAGCCGGTGCGCGCCCAGGTCGCGATCCGCAACATCAACCGCACGGTCGGCACCATGCTCGGCCACGAGGTGACGAAGAAGTTCGGCGGTGCGGGCCTGCCCGAGGACACCATCGACATCACCTTCACCGGCAGCGCGGGCCAGTCCTTCGGCGCCTTCCTGCCGCGCGGTGTCACCCTGCGCCTGGAGGGCGACGCCAACGACTACGTCGGCAAGGGCCTCTCCGGCGGCCGGGTGATCGTCCGTCCCGACCGGGGCGCCGACCACCTCGCCGAGTACTCGACGATCGCCGGCAACACCATCGCCTACGGCGCCACCGGCGGCGAGCTGTTCCTGCGCGGCCGTACCGGCGAACGCTTCTGCGTCCGCAACTCCGGTGCGACGGTCGTCTCCGAGGGCGTGGGCGACCACGGCTGCGAGTACATGACCGGCGGTCACGCGGTCGTCCTCGGCGAGACGGGCCGCAACTTCGCGGCCGGCATGTCCGGTGGCGTCGCCTACGTCATCGACCTGAACCGCGACCACGTCAACGTCGGCAACGCCGACGCCGTCGAGGAGCTGGACGACACCGACAAGCAGTGGCTGCACGACGTGGTGCGCCGGCACGCCGAGGACACCGGTTCGACGGTCGCCGAGAAGCTGCTCGCCGAGTGGACCGTGTCCGTGGAGCGATTCAGCAAGATCATCCCCCGCACGTACAAGGCAGTGCTCGCCGCCAAGGACGCCGCCGAGCGAGCCGGTCTCTCCGAGACCGAGATCACCGAGAAGATGATGGAGGCGGCGACCAATGGCTGATCCCAAGGGCTTTCTCAACCACGGGCGCGAGGTCGCCAGGTCCCGCCCGGTGGACGTGCGTCTCAAGGACTGGAACGAGGTCTACGTCCCCGGCTCGCTGCTGCCGATCATCAGCAAGCAGGCCAGCCGCTGCATGGACTGCGGCATCCCGTTCTGCCACAACGGCTGTCCGCTCGGGAACCTGATCCCCGAGTGGAACGACTACGCCTACCGCGAGGACTGGGCGGCCGCCTCGGAGCGCCTGCACGCCACGAACAACTTCCCGGAGTTCACGGGCCGGCTGTGCCCCGCTCCCTGCGAGTCGGCGTGTGTGCTCGGCATCAACCAGCCGCCGGTCACCATCAAGAACGTCGAGGTCTCGATCATCGACAAGGCGTGGGAGACCGGTGACGTCGCCGCGCAGGCCCCCGAGCGCCTGTCCGGCAAGACCGTCGCCGTGATCGGCTCGGGCCCGGCGGGTCTCGCCGCCGCCCAGCAGCTCACGCGGGCCGGTCACACCGTCGCCGTCTACGAGCGCGCGGACCGCATCGGGGGTCTGCTCCGGTACGGCATCCCCGAGTTCAAGATGGAGAAGCGGCACATCAACCGCCGCATCGAGCAGATGCGCGCGGAGGGCACCCGCTTCCGCACGGGCATCGAGATCGGCCGCGACCTCAAGGCGACCGACCTGAAGAAGCGCTACGACGCGATCGTCATCGCCGCCGGCGCGACGACCGCCCGTGACCTCCCGGTCCCCGGCCGCGAACTCAAGGGCATCCACCAGGCCATGGAGTACCTGCCGCTGGCCAACAAGGTGCAGGAGGGCGACTTCGTGGCGCCCCCGATCTCGGCCGAGGGCAAGCACGTCGTGGTCATCGGCGGCGGCGACACCGGCGCCGACTGCGTGGGCACCGCCCACCGCCAGGGCGCCGCCTCCGTCACGCAGCTGGAGATCATGCCCCGCCCGGGCGAGGAGCGGAACCCGGTCGCCCAGCCCTGGCCGACCTTCCCGATGCTCTACAAGGTGACCAGCGCCCACGAGGAGGGCGGCGAGCGGGTGTACTCCGTCTCGACCACCCACTTCGAGGGCGACGAGGACGGCAACGTCCAGTGGCTGCACCTCAGCGAGGTCGAGTTCGTCGAGGGCCGGCTGACCCCGAAGCCGGGCACGGAGCGCAAGATCCCCGCCCAGCTGGTCACCCTCGCCATGGGCTTCACCGGCACCGACCGCGACAACGGCCTGGTGGACCAGTTCGGCCTGGAGCTCGACGAGCGCGGCAACATCGCGCGCGACGCCGACTTCCGAACCAGCGTGCCGGGCGTGTACGTCGCCGGTGACGCCGGCCGCGGCCAGTCGCTCATCGTCTGGGCGATCGCCGAGGGCCGTTCGGCGGCGCGCGGCGTGGACCGCTTCCTGACCGGCGCCAGCGAACTGCCGGCCCCCATCCGTCCGACGGACCGTTCACTGATGGTCTGACGGTTTCCGAGGCACCGCCTCGGTGGACGTCCCGTACAACGGCGTACGGAACATCTAGACGGCGCCCGCCCCTGTCCCCGACCGGACAACGGGGCGGGCGCCGCCGCGCGTTCACCCTTCCTGCTCCGCCCTCAGACCCTCGAACCGTACGGCGGCGTCCTCGCTGTAGGCCCCCACCCGGCCCCCCGTGTACGGCCGTTCGGCGTCGTCGTAGGTCACCAGCCGCTCACCGCCCACCCGTACGACCAGTCGCGCGCCGCGCTGTTCCACCCGCACGTCGTACCAGTCGCCCACCGGGTAGGTCCGCCGTCCCGTCGCCAGAAAGCGCTGGCCGCCCGGATAGGCGGGGTCGCGTTTGCCGAGTTCCCAGCCGTTGGGCTTCAGTGTGACGTAGTAGAAGTGCGCGGGGTCGGTGTACGCCCACACCAGCCACGGCACCTCCCACGGGTTCGGGTCCGGGTCGCGCAGCTGCCGGACGGTCCGCATCCGCGCCTCGAAGCGCATGTCCCCGTAGGCTGCGGTGCTCACCACCAGGCCCGCGTGCGTGGTGCCGGGGTCCTCGGCGGGCTTCGGCGACAGGGACAGGCTGTCGTCGTCGCCGACGTTGGTGCCGTGCCCGTTGAACACCGACAGCCAGCGGCCGTGCGTGGAGCCGTCCGCCCAGGGGGCGGGCGGCGGCGCGTCGTCCGCCTGGCACCGGCTCAGCGTGACGGCCAGGACGGCGCCCAGCGCGAGAACGAGTGCCGCGGCGGCCAGGGCCCGGCCCCCGCGCCCCGGCGGACCCGCGGGGGCGCGCCGCGGCGGGCGCAGGGGCGGCGGTGTCATGCGGCCGAGTACGGCCCGGGAGAGGTCAGGGGGACCGGCACTTCGGCCGCGAAGTCCTCGGTCAGCCGGGCCAGTACCCGTGCGGCGGCCCGCCCGTCGCCGAACGGGTTGCCCGCGCACGCCATCCGCCGGTACGCGACGGGGTCGTCGAGCAGTTCCTCGGCGGCGCCGAGGATGACCTCGGGATCGGTGCCGACCAGCCGGGCCGCGCCGGCCTCGACGGCCTCCGGCCGTTCGGTGGTGGTGCGCAGCACCAGCGCCGGCTTGCTCAGGCTCGGCGCCTCCTCCTGGATGCCCCCGGAGTCGGTGAGGACGAGGTCGCACTCGGCCAGCGTGGCGGCGAAGTCCAGGTAGCCGAGCGGCTCGACCAGCGAGATGCCGTTCTGCCCCGCCAGTTCGGGCAGCAGGACGTCACGGACGGCTGGGCTCTTGTGCAGCGGCAGCACGATCTCCACGTCCCCGCGTCCGGCGAGTCCGCGCAGCGCCCGGCCCATGCCGCGCATCCGCTCGCCCTGGTTCTCCCGCCGGTGCAGGGTCACCAGGATCCGCCGGGCGCCGCTCGCGCGGAACGCCGAGGTGCCGGCGCCCTCGGCCAGCACCCACAGCAGGTTGTCGATCACCGTGTTTCCGGTGGTGAAGACCTGCTCGGGGCTGACGCCCTCGTCCGTCAGATGCCGGGCCGCGCGGGCGGTCGGGGCGAAGTGCCAGCGGGCGATGCGCGCGATCAGGCTGCGGTTGAGCTCCTCCGGGAAGGGGTTGTCGGGCACGCCGGTGCGCAGTCCGGCCTCGACGTGGGCGACCGGGATCCTCTCGTAGAACGCGGCCAGCGCGCCGGCCAGCGCGGTGGTGGTGTCGCCCTGCACCACGACGAGGTCCGGCCGCTGGTCGCGCATCACGTCGCCGAGGCTGCCCATGAGACGGGCGGTCAGGTCGGACAGCTGCTGTCGGTTGCGCATCACGTCGAGGGAGATCCGGACGTCGACACAGAGCAGCCCGAGCATCTGTTCGAGCATCTCGCGGTGCTGGCCGGTGGTGACGACGATCGGCTCGAACCGGTCCCCGCCGGCCATGGTCCGCGCCACCGGCGCCAGTTTGATCGCTTCCGGCCGGGTACCGAGCACCAGCATGGCACGTACGGGCACGGCTGACGGGTCTGCGGACATGGGTGTCCCCCTAGAACATGCGCGGTCGGGCGACCGCGCGAGGATGAAAGAGATACGAAGAGGAAGAAGAGAAAGGAGAGAAAGAAGAGAAGAGCGGGAGGAGGAGAACGGGATCGGCGAAAAGGAAAAGCGAAGCGGGTAAGGGGAGGCGACGGCGGAAAGGGACACCCCCGAGCCAGGGGTGAAAGGAGTTCCGGGCGGGCCCGTGTTCTCAGGTGCGCGCGGTCTTCAGCCAGGTCCGCTTTCCGGTGAGCGTCCGCCAGAACCCCCACCAGCCGGCGGCGAACCAGATGTAGCCGTAGAGGACGAAGACGTGTGCGAGCAGCACCGAGCGCAGGAGTCCCAGGTCCCGCTCCCGCTTGGCGTAGACGAAGCCGTAGGCGTAGGCGGTGGTGAACGACAGCAGGTACGGGCCCAGCAGCCACATGGGCGAGACCAGCGGGTGGCCCAGTCGCACGGAGGCCACGACGGTGGCGCCCAGGGCGACGAGGAACGACAGCGGCAGCAGCGAGGTGAGCAGGATGAGCACCGGGCTGGACAGGTGGTAGAGCAGGTCGAGTGCCGCCCGGGTGGGTACCTCCCGCAGGATGAGCGGCACGAGTCCGGCGGACTGCAGGTGGCCCTGGAACCAGCGGGAGCGCTGGCGGATCAGGCGCCGCAGGCTGAGCACGGCCTGCTGGGAGACCGCCGCGGTGGTGCAGTGCTGGTTGGTCCAGCCCTTGGCGATCAGCCGGACCCCGAGGTCGAGGTCCTCGGTGAGGCTGTCGCTCCACGGGCCGTCGCCGTCCAGTGTCTCGAGCGCCGACAGTCGCATGAACTGGCCGTTGCCGCCCATGCCCACGCTGCCGATGAAGCGGCGCGCGCTCTGGAAGACGTCGCCGTAGACCACGAACTCCATGTCCTGCATCCGGGCGAGCAACCCGAGACGGCGGTTGTACATGCGCACGCACACCTGGACGGCGCCCGTCCGCGGGTCGTCGAAGCAGGGGTCCACCGACTGCACGACGTGCGGGTCGAGGCGGCCGTCGGCGTCCACCACGCACAGGACCACGTCGGCGGGGTCACGGCCGTCGAGGAGACCCGACTCCCTGAGGTGGCGCACCCCGTCGTTGAGGGCGGCGCCCTTGCCCCGGCGGGCGTTCGGCGGGGAGCGCCGGTGCAGCCGGACCAGGTGCGGGTCGGCGGCCAGGGCTATCCGGGAGGTCCCGTCGTCCGAACCGTCGTCGATGACCAGTGCCATGAAATTCCCGGCGGGCAGCGAGGTGATCCGCGCGAGGCTTTCGGAAAGCACCTGTTCCTCGTTGAGGCAGGCCAGCAGGAATACGTAGAACCGTTCTCTCCGCTCCGTTCGGGAACGCCGGATTCTGCGCCGGGAGAGCATGAAAAGGCTCGTGTTGTAACAGCCGGCCATGACGATCAGCATGATGCTCGACCAGAGGAGCAGCTCAGCGATCATGACCGCTCCCGGTGCTGACCTGCATGTTCGCCCGGTCGTGGAGCGGGCGTCGGCGTAACCGCGCCCGGGCCAGCAGGATCAGGCACGCGGTCAGGCAGTAGAGCAGGAATCCGGCGCCTGCCGTTTCCTGTAAGACTTTGGCCAAAGGCAGTCCTGGTACTGCTTCCGGCGCGGCCATCGCCCCTGCCAGGGGCAGAAGTGCCCCCAGGGCGGGTCGTCCGTACATTGTCCCCCCACACTTTTCCTACGCGTCCCCAACGCGCGACAGTGAAGGTAGCAGACCTCCGGACCAACTCAGCAGAGCATCTGGAAAAAGGACAAGTGTGATCATCGGTCGGCTCATCATGGACCTTTCCCGGAGCCTGGTGAACCTTCCGGAATTCATCGGTCGTGCCGTTGACACGCTTCTTGATCGGCAAGAAGAATCAAGGGCTTCTTGCCAGAAAATGACTTTGCCGGCGCACGGCAAAGTGGGGGGAACACCTGTGAGACCAGCCAACCGTCCTCGGCGACGGAAATTCCCGAGATTCTCCATTCTGCTGCTGCTCGTCGCCGCCCTGCTGAGCGGTACCTTCCTGGCCACCGGCGCCCAGGCCGCGGGGCGCGGACACCGGCACACGGGGGAGGCCGCCGGCACCGCATCCGGAATGAACCGGATCGACCTCAGGGGCTGGGCGAGCGCGCAGCTGAAGGCCGACAGGACACGCCACGACCGGCCACGCACCCGGGCGGCCTCACCCACCACCCTGCTGAGCGCGGCCACGTCCCCGCTCGCCTCCGCGTCCGCGGTCGGCCGGCAGGCCGCCCTCCTGGCCCCGGCCGCCGTGGCCGCCGACGCCACCCCGAGCGCGCTGGTGCTCTACGACACGGCGGGCCCCTACGGGCAGCTGGGTGAGCTGTACGCGATGGCCACGGCCAACCTGGCGGGCCACTTCGGCACGGTGACCGCAAGGCCCGTGTCGCAGTACACCGCGGGCATGCTCGACCCGTACTCGGCCGTCATCTACATCGGCTCGACCTACTACTGCTGCGACGTCCCGGACGCGGTACCGGCCGCCTTCTACCAGGACGCGCTGACCACCACCAAGCCGGTGACCTGGATGGGCGCCAACATCTGGAACATGGCGAACGCCGTCGGAACGACCCGGTTCAGCCAGCAGTACGGCTGGGACCCGACGACGTCGTACTACCAGGACGGCGCGTCCGTCGGCACCGTCACACAGGTGTCGTACAAGGGCCAGACCCTCAGCCGGAAGATCCCGGCGGGACAGGACGGCGGCGTGCTGCGCCCCAACGTCCTGACCGGGCCCGGCTATCCGGCGGTCACCCGGCTCGCCGAGGGGCTGGACTCCTCCAGTGGACACACCTTCGGCTGGGCGGTGCGCTCCTCCAACCTCACCTACATCGGTGAGATCCCCTTCACCTACGTCTCCGAGAGCGACCGCGTCATCGCCCTGGAGGACCTCCTCTTCGACGCCCTCGCGCCGGCCACCGCCGAACGGCACCGCGCGGTCGTGCGGCTGGAGGACATCAGCCCCCACTCCGACCCCACCGAGCTGCGCACCATCGCCGACTACCTCTACGCGCAGCAGATCCCGTACGGCATCAACGTCATCCCGGTCTACACCGACCCCAAGGGCATCTACGACAACGGGGTTCCGCAGACGTCCACCCTCGCGCAGAAACCGCAGGTGGTGAGCGCGCTGAAGTACATGCTGGCCAAGGGCGCGGTCCTGATGGACCACGGCTACACCCACCAGTACGGCAGCACGGCCAACCCCTACAACGGCGTCACCGGGGACGACTTCGAGTTCTACCGCGCCCACCTGGACGCGTCGGACAACGTGGTCCACGACGGCCCGGTCGCCGGCGACTCCACCCTGTCGGCGCAGACCCGGGTCACCGCCGCGCTGACCGCGTTCACGGCCGCCGGCCTGCCCAGGCCCGCGCTGTGGACCACCCCGCACTACGCCGGATCGGCCGCCGACTACAAGGTGTTCAGCTCCAACTTCACCGCCCGCCTGGAGCGTTCGCTGTACTTCGCCGGAACGCTGAGCGGCACCGCCTCGGACCCCAACCGGTTCATCGGCCAGTTCTTCCCGTACGTGGTGCGTGATGTGTACGGGACCAAGGTGCTGCCCGAGAACATCGGCAACTACGAGCCGGAGGCGTACAACAACCATCCGCCGAGGCTGCCCGCCGACCTCGTCGCCTCCGCCAGGGCCAACCTCGCCGTCCGGGACGGCGTCGCCAGCTTCTTCTACCACCCGTACTTCCCCGTCCAGCCGCTGAAGGACACCATCGACGGCATCAAGGCACTCGGCTACACCTTCGTCAGCCCGACGGCCCTGTGAGGCCCGAAGCGACCCGAAGGGGGACCGTCGCCGTGCTGGCGGCGGTCCTCCTCGCCGTGTCCGCCTGCGCTGCCGGCGGCCCGGGGGCGGGACACGGGGACGGCACGCGCGCCCCGCGGTCCGGCCCCGGCCCGGGCACGGCCGCGATGCGCGGGATCACCCTGCCCTCCTGGTACCGCACCGACTACGACAGCCCGGCCGCCGACCGCTATCTGCGGGACATCCGGGCGACCGGGGCCCGCTGGGTCACCCTCACCCCGACCTGGTACCAGCGGGGGCGCGCGGACACCGCGATGCGCCCCACCGAGGAGACCGCGAGTGACGCGAGCCTGACGCGGATCGTGGGCCGCGCACACACAGCCGGCCTCAAGGTCATGGTCAAGCCACACGTGGACCTGCCGGGAGACATCGACCGCGCCGAGATCCACCCCCGCGACCGGGCCGCCTGGTTCACCGCGTACCGGCGGTTCATCACGCACTACGCGGGCCTCGCGGCCGACACCGGCGTCGAGCAGTTCGCCGTGGGCACCGAACTCGCCGGTGTCTCCGGCGACAGCGCCGCCTGGAGCGGGGTCGTCGCCGCGGTCCGCGACCGCTACCCCGGGCCACTGACCTACGCGGCCAACTACGACGAGTACCAGAGGATCCGCTTCTGGAGGAAGCTCGACCTCATCGGCATCGACGCCTACTGGCCGCTGACCGGTGGGCCCACGACCGACACCGCCCGGCTGCGCCGCGCCTGGACGCCGATCCGCGAGCGGCTCGCCGCGTACGCCCGGCGCCAGGGCCGGCCCATCCTGTTCACCGAGGCGGGATACGTCAGCCAGCGCGGCGCGACGGCCGCCCCCTACTCCTGGGAGGTCAGCCGCCACCCCGGCGACGCCGAACAGGCCGCCGCCTACCGGGCGTTGCTGGGCTCCTTCACCGGCCGCCGCTGGTGGGCCGGAGTGTGCTGGTGGATGTGGGACGACTGGCCGCACAGCGGCGAGACGCCGGCACGGCTGGCGTACACCCCGCACGGGAAGCCGGCGGAGGACGTGCTGCGGGAGAGCTGGAACGGCGGCTGACGGAGCGGCGAGCGGCCCGGGGTGCGAACTCCGGGCCCCGTCCGCCGCCGTGGTGCACGGCCCTTCAGCCAGTCGGGCTGTTCAGCCGGTCAGGGACGTCACCTTCCCGGCCGTCAGGACCGTCAGCAGTACCAGCACCCCCACGCACACGCCCGCGTGCACCAGGGTGCGCCACCGGCCGCGGGGCGCGTACGCGTAGGCCAGCGACACCGTCCCGCCCGCCAGCAGTCCGCCGAGGTGGCCCTGCCAGGAGGTGAGACCGGCGGAGATCAGCAGCCACAGCAGCAGGCCCGCCATGAAACGGTTGACCGCGCTCATGTCGGCGCCGAGCCGGCGGGCCATGACGTAGTACGCGGCGCCCAGACCGAAGATCGCGCCGGACGCGCCGATCGTGGGTGTCTGCGGTGCGAGCAGCAGCACCAGGACCGAGCCGCCCAGCGCCGACAGCAGATACAGGGCGAGGAAGCGGACGCGGCCGAGCTGGGCCTCCACCACCCGGCCCAGGTTCCACAGCGACACCATGTTCATCACGATGTGCAGGAACCCGAAGGTCCCGCCGGTGGGCGGCAGATGCAGGAACGCGCCCGTCACCAACCGGTACCACTCGCCGTCCACGACCCCCTCGGGACGGAAGTCCGCCGGATGGGCCGGCTGCCACACGTAGTGACCGCCGTCCGGGCCGGTGAGCCCGGCGCCCAGCATCCCGAACCGGTCCACGATCGCCGGCCGCAGCAACTCGCCGACGTACGCGAGCACGTTGAGGCCGATCAGCACGTACGTCACCAGGGGCGCCGCCGTGATCCGGCCGCCGAACGCCGTCCGCGGCCGGCGCACCGACCGCGCCCCCTCCTTCACGCACTCCACGCACTGGTGGCCCACGGACGCCTCGCGCATGCAGGCGGGGCAGATGTACCGGTCGCAGCGGACACAGCGGACGTGGGACTCCACCCCGTGGTGGCGGTAGCAGGTGGTGACGGTGGCTTCGGACTCGGCTTCGGACTCCACGACCGGCTCCTCACGTGGACGGGACGGATGATGAGCCGGTGGGGACGGCGGCGAACAAAATAGCGAACCCCGAGGCGGCGGCCGGGAAGCGGGGCCGGGCGTGACGTAATCTCGGCGGCAGTTTCGGTGATCCAGGGGGAGTCCGTATGGCCGCCATCAGTCTCAGCAAGGTGCAGGAGACCGCGCCCGCGCTGGTCGGCCTGTACAAGAGCGCCGGTGTCTCGCTCGTGAAGCACGGCCTCGACGGACAGCGGGCGGCCGTCTACCTCGTCGTCGACCACTCCGGTTCCATGAAGCCGTACTACGAGGACGGCAGCGTCCAGACGCTCGCCGACCGGGTGCTCGGACTGTCCGCCCACCTGGACGACGACGGGCGCGTCCCGGCCGTGTTCTTCTCCACGGACGTCGACGCCGTGACCGAGATCGCGCTCGCCGACCACGCGGGCCGCGTCGAGCGGATCGTGGCCGGCCTCGGGCACATGGGCCGGACCAGCTACCACCTGGCGATGGACGCCGTCATCGACCACTACCTCGACAGCGGGTCACGGGAGCCCGCCCTGGTCGTGTTCCAGACCGACGGCGGCCCCATCAACAAGCTCGCCGCGGAACGCTACCTCTGCAAGGCCGCGAAGCTGCCGATGTTCTGGCAGTTCGTCGGCTTCGGCGACCCGGACAGCAAACAGTTCGACTTCCTGCGCAGACTCGACGACCTCGCCGTACCGGACCGGCGGGCCGTCGACAACGCCGGGTTCTTCCACGCCGGCGCCGACCCGCGGAAGCTGTCCGACACCGAGTTGTACGACCGCCTGGTGGGCGAGTTCCCGAAGTGGCTGGTGGCCGCCCGGGCGCAGGGGATCCTACGACCGTCCTGAACCGGCCCGCCGGCCCGGCACCGTGACCTGCCGTCGAGGTCAGCGGCGGCGGCCGGCATCGCCGAGGACGACCGCCCGGCAGGTGCGGGGATCGCCCCACGCGGTGCGCAGGGCACGGGCCTTGCCCAGCCACAGCGAGAGGTCGTACTCCGCGGTGTAGCCGATCGCGCCGTGCAGCTGAAGGGCCGTGCGCGCGGTGGTGTACGCCGCCTCGCAGGCCGCGAGGTGGGCGGCGGCCACGTCGGCGGGGGTCATCGTCACGGCGGCGCCGAAGACCAGGGGGCGGGCGAACTCCAGCGCGGTCTTCGCGTCGGCGAGCTGGTGCTTGACGGCCTGGAACGAGCCGACGGGGACACCGAACTGGGTGCGCTGCCCGACGTAGGCGACCGTCCTGTCGAGCAGCGCGACACCGACACCGAGCGCCTGGGCGGCCGTGGCGAGGCGGGCCCAGCGCCGGGCGAGGGCGCCGGCCGAGGCGACCCGCGGGCCGGAGGCGAGGAGTTCGCCCCCGGGCGGAAGGACGAAGAGTCTGCGGGCCGGGTCGAGCGAGGGGCACGGGTCGCCGGGCGGACCGGCCAGCCGCAGCTCGGCCCGCCCGGCCGCCTCGCCCGTGCCCGCGGGCCGGGTCCGGCCGACCGGCTCCGACAGCGACAGCCGTACGTCCGCCGCGTCCGCGTCCAGGGCGTACGGCCCCGCCGCCAGGGTCGCCGTCGACGCGCCCGAGGCCAGTGCGGGCAGCAGTCGCCCGGCCGGCCCCGGGGCGTCCAGCCCCGCCAGCAGCGCCGCCGCCGCGACCGTCTCCACCAGCGGCCCCGGCACCGCATGCCGGCCCAGCTCCACGAAGGCGACGGCGAGCTCCACGGGCCGGGGGCCCAGCCCCTCGTACGCCTCCGGCACCGCCAGCGCGAACACCCCCGCCGCGGCCAGCCGGGACCACAGCGCGCGCCCGCCCGCCCGCTCTCCGCGGCTCCAGTCCCGGACGACCCGCGGGGTGCCGGCCGCCGTCAGCATCGCGTCGAGCGAGCCGGCGAACGCCCGCTGCTCGGGGTCGAGGAGGAAACGCATCACCGGCGTCCCTTCGGCAGACCGAGCAGGCGCTCGGCGATGATGTCGCGCTGGATCTCGTTCGTGCCCGCGTAGATGGGGCCGGCGAGCGCGAAGACATAGCCCTCGGCCCAGTCGGTGCCCGCCCACTCCGCCTGCTCGCCCAGCAGGTCCAGGGCCGTCTCGTGCAGCGCGATGTCGTACTCGGACCAGAACACCTTGTTCAGGCTGGACTCCGGGCCGAGCGACTCGCCCTCCAGGAAGCGGGAGGCGGACGCGTAGGTGAAGAGCTGGTGGGCGCGGGCGCCGACCAGCGCGTCGGCGACACGCTCGCGCGCCCACTCCGGACAGCCCGCCGTCCGCCACAGCCGGTGCAGCCGCTCCGCCGCGGCCAGGAAACGGCCGGGGGAGCGCAGGGTCAGCCCGCGCTCGTTGCCCGCCGTCGACATGGCCACCCGCCAGCCCTGCCCCGGCTCGCCGATCACGTCCTCGTCCGGCACGAACACCTCCTCCAGGGTCAGTTCGGCGAAGGCGGGCTTCCCGTCGAGACGGGCGATGGGCCGCACCGTGACACCGGGCGCGCGCAGGTCGAACATCAGGTAGGTCAGGCCCCGGTGCGGTTTCCCCGCGGCCGGATCCGTGCGGAACAGGCCGAACGCGCGGTCGGCGAACGCGGCCCGTGACGACCACGTCTTGCGCCCGCTCAGCAGCCAGCCCCCGGCCGCGCGGACGGCCCTGGACCGCAGCGCGGCCAGATCCGACCCCGCCTCCGGTTCCGACCACGCCTGCGCCCAGACCACCTCGCCGCGGCCCATCGGCGGCAGCACCCGGGCCCGCTGCTCCTCGGTGCCGTGCTCGAACAGGGTCGGCGCGAGCAGACTGATCCCGTTCTGCCCGACGCGGCCCGGCGCGCCCGCCGCGTAGTACTCCTCCTCGAACACCAGCCAGCGCAGCAGTCCCGCGTCCCGCCCGCCGTACGCCGCCGGCCAGGACACCACCGACCAGCGGTCCGCGGCCAGTTCGGCCTCCCACGCGCGATGCGCGGCGAACCCCTCCCCGGTCTCCAGGGAGGGCAGCGGACCGGCCGGCACATGCGCGGTGAGCCAGGCGCGGACCTCGGACCGGAAGTCCTCGTCGGCCGGGGAGTGCGTGAGGTCCACGGGAACCGTCCTTCGCGCTCGTCCTTCCCTAACAAGTGTTTGGTAGGTTAGCTTGAGCGTATGACAGACGTCGAGAGTCCGGCGTCCGTACCCGGGCACGGACTGCTCAGCGGGCGCACCGCGGTCATCACCGCGGCGGCCGGCGCCGGGATCGGCGGCGCCACCGCCCGCCGGTTCCTCGAAGAGGGCGCACGCGTCGTCATCGGCGACGCCCACGCGCGACGGCTGAAGGAGCACGCGGCCGATCTGGCCGCGGATTTCGGCGCCGACGCCGTCGGCGCGGTGCCGTGCGACGTCACCGACGAGACCCAGGTGCGCGACCTCTTCGCGACCGCGGTGCGCGAGCACGGCCGGCTCGACATCGTCGTCAACAACGCGGGACTCGGCGGGACCGCCGCCCTCGTCGACATGACCGACGAGCAGTGGTCGAAGGTCCTCGACGTCACACTGAACGGCACGTTCCGGTGCACGCGGGCGGCGCTGCGACTGCTCAGGGAGGCCGGGAGCGGCGGAGTGATCGTCAACAACGCCTCGGTCGTCGGCTGGCGCGCCCAGGCCGGCCAGGCCCACTACGCCGCCGCCAAGGCCGGCGTGATGGCGCTGACCCGGTGCGCCGCCGTCGAGGCGGCGGAGTACGGCGTGCGGGTCAACGCCGTCTCACCCAGCCTCGCGATGCACCCCCACCTGGCGAAGGTGACCACTCCCGAACTGCTGGCCGAGCTGACCGGCCGCGAGGCCTTCGGCCGCCACGCCGAACCCTGGGAAGTGGCCAACGTGATCGTCTTCCTGGCCTCCGGCTACTCCTCCTACATGACGGGCGAGGTCGTCTCCGTCAGCTCCCAGCATCCCTAGGACCACAATGGGCCCGTGCCTCCTACCAAGAAGAAGCCCCAGGTGACCGCCGCGCCCGCGCGCCGCCGCGAACTCCTCCGCACCGCCGCCGAGGTCTTCGCCGAGCAGGGCTACAACGCCACCACCGTCCGCACGATCGCGGACCAGGCGGGCATGCTCGCAGGCAGCCTCTACTACCACTTCGACTCCAAGGAGTCGATGCTGGAGGAGATCCTGCGGACCTTCCTCGACGAGCTCTGGGACGGCTACGACACCGTCCTGGACGCCGGGTCGGGGCCCCGCGAGACGCTGGAGGCGCTGGTCACCGAGTCGTTCCGGGAGATCGACCGGCACCGGGCCGCCGTCGCGATCTACCAGAAGGAGTCCAAGCAGCTGGTGGCGCAGGAACGGTTCGCGTTCCTCGCCGAGTCCCAGCGCAGGTTCGAGAAGGCGTGGCTGTCCACCCTGGAGCGCGGGGTCGCGGCCCGGGTCTTCCGTGCCGACCTCGACGTCCGGCTCACCTACCGGTTCGTCCGCGACACGGTGTGGGTCGCCGCGTCCTGGTACCGGCCCGGCGGACAGCACAGCCCCGAGGAGATCGCCCGGCAGTACCTGTCGATGGTGCTGGACGGGATCGCCGTACGTGCATAGCCCTTATCTGTGAGGGAGTTGACATGGCCGAGGCCTACATCGTCGAAGCGGTCCGTACGCCCGTCGGACGGCGCGGGGGAGGACTGAGCGGGGTCCACCCGGCCGACCTGGGCGCACATGTGCTCAGGGAACTGGTCACCCGGGCGGGCGTGGACCCGGCCGCCGTGGAGGACGTCGTGTTCGGCTGCCTGGACGCCGTGGGGCCGCAGGCCGGCGACATCGCCCGCACCTGCTGGCTGGCCGCCGGACTGCCCGAGGAGGTGCCGGGCGTGACCGTGGACCGGCAGTGCGGCTCCTCGCAGCAGGCCGTGCACTTCGCCGCCCAGGGCGTGCTGTCGGGCACGCAGGACCTGGTGGTCGCGGGCGGGGTGCAGAACATGTCGCAGATCCCCATCGCCTACGCGACCCGGCAGGCCGCCGAGCCCCTCGGCTTCACCCAGGGCCCCTTCGCAGGCAGCGAGGGCTGGCGGGCACGGTACGGGGACCGGCCGGTGAACCAGTTCGCCGGGGCCGAGATGATCGCCGCGAAGTGGGGGATCAGCCGGTCCGACCAGGAGGAGTTCGCCCTGCGCTCGCACCGGCGGGCCCTGCGGGCGATCGACGAGGGCCGCTTCGAGCGCGAGACGGTGGCCCTCGGACCCGTCGCCGTCGACGAGGGCCCCCGCCGGGACACCTCCCTGGAGAAGATGGCCGGCCTCAAACCGGTCCTCGACGGCGGCACCGTCACCGCGGCCTGCTCCTCCCAGGTCTCCGACGGGGCCGCGGCCATGCTGCTCGCCTCGGAGCGGGCGGTGCGCGAGCACGGGCTGACGCCCCGGGCACGCGTCCACCACCTCTCGGTGCGCGGCGAGGACCCCATCCGCATGCTGACCGCACCCATCCCGGCCACCGCGCACGCCCTGAAGAAGGCCGGCATGACCATCGACGACATCGACCTCGTCGAGATCAACGAGGCGTTCGCGCCGGTCGTCCTGGCCTGGCTGAAGGAGACCGGCGCCGACCCGGACCGGGTGAACGTCAACGGCGGCGCCATCGCCCTCGGCCACCCCCTGGGAGCGACCGGCGTGAAGCTGATGACGACCCTGCTCCACGAACTGGAACGCACCGGTGGCCGCTTCGGCCTCCAGACGATGTGCGAGGGCGGCGGCCAGGCCAACGTGACGATCATCGAACGACTCTGAGGGGACGGGGGACGGGGGCGGGGGATCGGGGGGCGGCAGGGTGGTACGGCGCGCTGGGCGGCGGGATGGCGCTGTGGGCGGCGGCCCGGCGGCCCGCAGCCCGGAGCGACCCGGGTGTGCGGCGGTCCAGGCGGTGCCGGCCGCTGCTCCCGGGGTTTCTCGGCTGCTCGCGGTCAGGCCCGCATGGACGCGCCGCCCTCCGTGAGCGCGCCGACGATCTCCCCGGCCTCCGCCATCACCCGCGCCACGAGTTCCGCGCAGGACGGCAGGTCCTCGATGACTCCCGCCACCTGGCCCGCCGCCATCACCCCCAGGTCCGTGCGCCCCTCCACCATCGAAGCCCGCAGCAGCATCGGGGTGTTCGCGGCGAGCAGGACCTGACTCCACGACAGGTCCTTGCCGCGTCTCAGGGCGCGTCCGTCCTCGATCATCCGGCGCCAGGTCGTACCGGACAGCCTGCGGTAGCCGGCCGCCCGGCGCAGGGCCCGCACCAGGGATCGGGCGCGGCCGGACCGCTCCAGGGCGTCGACCAGGTCCGTCCGCAGCATGCGGTGCGGCAGACCGTCGACGGCGGTGGTGACGGTGACGTCCCTGACCGTGGCGGCCAGGTAGCGCGCCTTCACCGCGTCGGGGACGGTGGAGTCGGAGGTGAGCAGGAACCGCGTCCCCATGGCGACACCGGCCGCCCCGTACGCCAGGGCCGCCACCAGCCCCCGCCCGTCGAAGAAGCCGCCCGCCGCGACGACCGGTATCCGGACCGCGTCGACCACCTGCGGCAGCAGGACCGTCGTCGCGACCTCACCGGTGTGGCCGCCGCCCTCGCCGCCCTGCACGATCACCGCGTCGGCACCCCAGGCGGCGACCTTCTCCGCGTGCCGGCGCGCACCGACCGAGGGTATGACGACGACTCCCGCCTCCTTCAGCTCGCTGATCAGTTCGCGGGTCGGCGCCAGGGCGAAGGACGCCACCCGCACGCCCTCCTCGATGATGATGCGCACCCGGTCCCCGGCGTCCGCCGCGTCCGCCCGCAGGTTCACCCCGAACGGCTCCCGCGTGCGGGACCTGACCTCGCGGACCGCCTCGCGCAGCCGGTCCGGCGTCATCGTCGCGGAGGCCAGGATGCCGAGCGCCCCCGCTTCGGCCGTCGCCGACACCAGACGCGGACCGGCCACCCATCCCATCCCGGTCTGCACCAGCGGATGCCGCACCCCGGTCAGCCGGGTCAGCGCGGTCTGCATCAGGCCCCCGCCACCAGGTCCGGGACCTCCTGGGTCCGGGCGCCGCCGGGGTCCAAAACCTCGCGGATCAGCCGCAGTTCGGCCTCGGTGGGCTCACGCGTGTACGGCACCTCGCCCTCGAAGGTCAGCTCGAAGCCGGTGGCCTCCCGCACCCGCTCCGGCGTGACCCCCGGGTGCAGCGAGGCCGGCCGCATCGAGTGGTCGGGGGTGGCGAAGTCGAAGACTCCGAGGTCGGAGACGACCCGCGCGAGGTGGTGGTGACGGGCGCCGCCGGCATGGTCGTACCCCACCCCGCACACCATGTCGACCCGCTCGACGAAGACCCGCGGGGAGTGCTTCGGGACCCAGTAACTCGTCGCGTGGTTCAGCGTGTTGAGGGTGGCTCCGCGCACCCCGAGCAGTTGCCGGACGGGCCTGTTCCAGTCGCCGACGCAGGAGATGTTCTGGTTGCCGTACCGGTCGATCTGACTGGCGCCCATCATCACGTGCCGCCGGCCGCCGGCTGCCAGGGTCAGGTGCCGCCGGTAGGGCAGCCAGCCCTCGACCGTGCCGTCCGGGCCGACGAGCAGCGCCTCACCGTCGGTGAGCAGCAGGTCCGGCGCGAAGGTGAGCCGGGCGAGCCGCGCCCCGAGGGACGGGATCACGCCCATGGGGCTCGCCAGGATCTCGCCCGCGTCGCGCCACGCCTCCGCGCAGGCGATCACGCAGTACTCGGCGCGGGTGGCCGCGGGGACGACGGACGCGCGGACCGCTTCGCTCATGACCGCTCCTCGTGCCAGACACGGACGGCATCCCGGTAGTCCTGCTCGTCCCCGCCGAGGAACCGGCCGGAGAACTCCGCCCAGGGGGTGCGGGCGTAGTGCTTCTGGAAGGCCTCGTCCCTCGTGTGGTCGGGCGCGCAGGACGTGAAGTGCGCGCCGCCGGGCGCCTCCACGACACCCGTGACGTCGAGCCGGCTGATCAGGAGGCTCTGCGGCGGCGCCTCCTTCGTCAGCTCGGCGGTGTCCACGATCCGCTCGCAGGAGACGTACGCCGTCTCGGCCGCCTGGCAGAACAGGTCGTCGAAGTACGGGTCGGGGCCCAGGTACTGGCCGTTGCCCTGCCGGTCCGCGCGGTTGACGTGCACCAGGGCCGCGTCGAGCCGCAGGGCGGGCGCCGCCACGAAGGTCTCCCCGTCCTCGTAGGGCGAGGTCACCGTGCGCAGACCGGGGTTGACCCGCATGACGTCCGAACCGAGGGCTGCCCGGACGGGGAGGAACGGCAGCCGGTTCGCGGCGGCTTTCAGTCCCCACAGGAACATCGCCTCGTCGATCTCCATCAGCTCGAAGGCTCCGCGCTCGCGGGCCGCGCGGTAGTGCGGTTCGAGGGGGATCGAGTCCAGCGTGGCGAAGGCGGCGACCAGCTTCCTGATGCGCCCGGCGGCGGCCAGCATGCCGACGTCCGGACCGCCGTACGACACGAGGGTGAGATCGCTGATCCCCGACCTGAGCAGCGCTCTGACCAGGGCCATCGGTTTGCGGCGCGAGCCCCAGCCGCCGATGCCGAGGGTCATGCCGCTGTCCAGACGGGAGACGACCTCCTCGACGGTCATCGTCTTGTCACTCACCTATCCACCCTCCTGTCCCGGTCGCCCTGTCGTTGCTGCCGTGCCTGCCGTCCCTGCCGTGCCCACTGATCCCGCTGTCCCCGCTGTCCCCGCTGTCCCCGCTGTTCCGGGCTGCCCGAATCCGGCGCGGACCCGGTCGGCCACCCCGCTGACGCCCGCCTCGTAGGTGAAGCCCTGCTCGAAGCGGTAACTGCGGCGCACGTCCACGGGATCGATGCCGTTGATGGCGGCCTTCGCCAGCCGGATCAGCTCCCCGTCCTTCGCGGCGATCTCCCGCGCCGGCTCCAGGGCCGCCGCGCGCAGCGCGGCCCGCGGCACGACCCGCCACACCGAGCCGTGCGCCCGCAGCTCGGCGGCCGTCACCGTGCGCGCGGTGTAGTACAGGGCGCGCATCAGGTGCTGGGGGACCAGCCGGGCCAGATGCGTGGCCGCGCCCAGTGCCCCCCGGTCCAGCTCGGGCAGCCCGAAGGTGGCGTCCTCGCTCGCCACGATCACGTCCGCGTTGCCCACCAGGCCGACGCCGCCGCCCAGGCAGAAGCCCTGCACGGCCGCCACCACGGGCACCTCGCACTCGTACACCGCGGCGAAGGCCTCGAAGCAGCCCCGGTTCGCGCCGACCAGCGCGCCCTGCCCCTGCGCCTGTATCTCCTTGATGTCCACGCCCGCGTTGAACCCCCGGCCCTCGGCGGCCAGCACCACGCAGCGGACGCCGGGATCGCGGCCGGCCGCGCGCACCGCGTCGGCCAGCGCGAACCAGCCCCGCACCGGCAGCGCGTTCACCGGAGGGAAGTCGACCGTGACGACGGAAATCCCCTTTTCCGGGGACGAGGTGGAGACACCCATCGGCGCATCAGCTACCTTCCACTCAACTGCCTTTCCACCAAACATTTGTTAGGTGTGCCGGATTCGAAGCTAGCAGTCACCGCAACCGAGCGGGAGGCCCTGTGGAAAACTCCGACGCCCCGCCGCCCGGCGGGCCCGACACCCCGCCGCAGGGCCGCCGGACCGTCCTGGTCACCGGCGGCACCCGAGGCGTCGGCGCCGGTATCGCCCGGGCCTTCGCCGAGGCCGGCGCCGACGTCGTGACCTGCGCCCGCCGCCCTCCCGACGTCCGCGTCCCCGGCACCCGGTTCCTGCCCGCCGACCTGCGCGACCCGGCGGCCGTACGCGCCCTCCTCGCCGCCCTGCCCCGCCTCGACGTCCTCGTCAACAACGCCGGCGGCGCCCCCTACCGGCGCCTGATCGACGCGGACGCCGAGCGGCACGCCCGAGTCGTCGAGCTGAACCTCCTCACGCCGCTGACCGTCTCCCTCGCCGCCTACGAGCACCTCAGGCGCGCCCGCGGCTGCGTCGTCATGATCGGCAGCGTCAGCGGCAGCCGCCCCTCACCCGGCTCGGCGGCCTACGGTGCGGCCAAGGCCGGACTGGAGCACCTGGCACGCTCCATGGCCGTCGAATGGGCGCCCGAGATCCGCGTCAACACCCTGGTCGTCGGCATGGTCCGCACCGAACTGGCGCACCTCCACTACGGCGGCGAGGACGGCGTCGCGGCCGTCTCCCGCACCGTCCCGCTGGGCCGTCTCGCCGCACCCGCCGACGTCGGCGCCGCGGCGGTGTTCCTCGCCTCCGACGCCGCCGCCTACCTCACCGGGGCGAGCCTGCTCGTGCACGGCGGCGGCGAACGCCCCGCCTTCCTGGACGCCGCGACCGTCAACAAGAACCCGTGAAGGAGAAACCCCGATGAACGGACTGTGTGAGGGCCGGGTCGTCGTCGTCACCGGCGCGGGCCGCGGCCTCGGGCGGGCCCACGCCCTCGCCTTCGCCGCCGAGGGCGCCCGCGTCGTCGTCAACGACCTCGGCGTCGGCCTCGACGGCACCCCGGACCCCGACAGCCCCGCCGGCCGCGTCGCCGACGAGATCCGCGCGGCCGGCGGCGAGGCGGTGGCCCACGCCGGCGACATCGCCACCGACACCGGGGCCGCGTCCCTGGTGGCGACCGCCCTGCGGACGTACGGCCGGCTCGACACCCTCGTCAACAACGCGGGCTTCCTGCGTGACCGGATGCTCGTCAACCTCGACGAGGACGACTGGGACGCCGTCGTACGCGTCCACCTCAAGGGTCACTTCCTGCCCCTGAAGCACGCCGCCGCGCACTGGCGCGCCGAGACCAGGGCGGGCCGCACCCCGGCCGCCCGGATCGTCAACACCAGCAGCGGAGCGGGCCTGCTCGGCTCGGTCGGACAGGGCAACTACAGCGCGGCGAAGGCCGGCATCGTCGCCCTGACCCTGGTCGCGGCGACCGAACTGGGCCGCTACGGCGTCCACGTCAACGCGATCGCCCCCGCCGCCCGGACCCGGATGACGGAACGCGCGTTCGCCGACACCATGGCGGCACCGGCCACCGGCTTCGACGCGATGGCCCCGCAGAACGTCTCACCCCTGGTCGTCTGGCTCGGCTCGGCCGCCAGCACCGGCGTCACCGGCCGCGTCTTCGAGACGGAGGGCGGCCGTATCACCGTCATGGAGGGCTGGCGGCCCGGCCCGACCGCCGACCGGCCGTCCCGCTGGACCCCCACCGAAGCAGGTGAGGCCACCCGCAAGCTCCTGTCCCAGGCCCGGACACCGCATCCGGTCTACGGCGGGTGACCACCCGGCCCGTCCGGCGAGCGACCAGCCCGTCCGGCGGGTGAGGGCGCGGCCGTCCAGTGGAAGCGGGGGCATGGGGGCGGCAGCCCCACCAAGTCCCACCCGCGAAAGGCCGACACGCCCTACGTGTCACACTCCAGCACCGTCCGGCACAGCCCGCACCGCGCCCGCACCCGCCCCCGCACCGGCACCCTGATCCGCTGCCGGCAGGTCGGGCAGGGAAACGAGACCCGCAGCCGCCCGCCGTCGTCGGGACTGAAGGAGTAGGGGGCCCCGGCCTGCGGCTCCTGCGCGTGGCGGCGATCGCGCGCGTAGCGGCGGCGGCCCGCCCAGCCCGCCGCGGTCAACGGCGGCTGCTGCTCGTCCTGACGGGCCCGCACCATGCCCCTGCCGTACGCCGTGTACGCCTGCGGACTGGTGAACCACACCGACGGATCCTCGCCGAAGACCAGCGACCGCTTCGCGAGGACGTAACCGAACTCCTCTGGCGTCAGATAGCCCAGCTTCTGCGACGACACCGCGTCCTCCCGGAACGCGTCCAGCAGCAGCCAGCCCGCGCCCAGATACGTCGCCGCGGTGTCCGTGAGGATCTCGTTGTCGCGGGTGCCGGGAAAGGACAGGTCCAGACGGTGCAGGTAGACGTGCGTCACCTCGTGCGCCAGAGCCGCCCCGATGTCCCGGCGGTGGGTACGGAACCGGTCGTTCAGCTCGACGAAGTACTCCGGCCCCGCCGCGAGTTCGACGTTCGCCGCGTACCGCATGTCACGGAAACCGACGATCATCCGCGCGTCCGGCAGCCGGTAGTGGCGCACCAGCTCACGCGCCACCCGCTGCACACCCGGATACAGGTCGTCGGTGTCGCAGAACGCCACGTCGGCGGGCGCCACACTGCCCGCGAAGGTGTGGACGGTGTCGTAGGACAGGCGCCGGTACAGCGCCGTGATGGCGGCCCGCACCGTCTCCAGATGCGGGAACCCGTGCTCGACCGGTCCGTCACCCGCCACGCCCGTACCCCCAAGACGCCGTGAACCCCCGTCCCACTGTACGAGGACGCACCCCGGAGCGTCCCGGGCCCGGACGCCGCGAGCACCCCGGCGGCGAGGCGCCGCAGGGCACGCCCCGTAGGGTGGTCGCCCATGACCACCAGCAACACCGCGAACGGCGACGCCGACCCCGCCGTCGGCGAGGAACTCGCGCGGCTCCGCGACAGCATCGACAACATCGACGCGGCCGTCGTCCACATGCTCGCCGAGCGGTTCAAGTGCACCCAGCAGGTCGGCCACCTCAAGGCCCGCCACCAGCTGCCGCCCGCCGACCCCGGCCGCGAGGCCCGCCAGATCGCCCGGCTGCGCGCACTCGCCGAGAGCGCCAAACTCGATCCGGCGTTCGCCGAGAAGTTCCTGAACTTCATCATCGCCGAGGTGATCCACCACCACGAGCGCATCGCCGAGGACACCGGCAACGGCACCGCGCCCCTGGCGAACTGACCCCACCCGGCGTCCCCGGGACGTGACAGGCGGCCCCCCGGGGGGCATATTGCGCTGTGCACTCCTTGTCCGCCGGCGGGCACGCCCCGCCGGCTCCTCGGACCCACGCTTGCTGTCCACGGGGAAAGGACGTCGGGCCATGCCGTCGGATGCCAACATCCTCATCGTCGACGACCACGAGGACACGCTGTACGCCCTGGAGAGCGCCCTCGCGCCACTGGGCTACCGGCTGGGCCGCGCCACCAGCGGGGACGAGGCACTCAAGCAGGTACTGCGCGGCCACGTCGGCCTCCTCCTGCTCGACGTGCGGATGCCCGGCGTCAGCGGCCTCGACGTCGTCCGCTACCTGCGGCGCCTGGAACAGACCCAGCACATCCCCGTCATCCTGCTCACCGGCTTCGGCGCCGACCACGGACTGACCTCCACCGCCTTCGGTCTAGGCGTCGCCGACCTCGTCATGAAACCCGTCGACCCCTGGGCCCTGCGCACCAAGGTCCGCTACCTCTTCGACGCCCACCAGCGCCACCTCGCCCTCGAGGCGGAGGTCCGCGAACTGCGCGCCCTCGTCAGGGACCACGCCGAGGCCCCCGAACACCCCCCGCGCCCCGCCCTCCCCCACCCCGACGCCCGGCTGCCACCGCAGCGCGCCTGAGACCACGGCCGTACCGGAGACGAAACCACCGCAGGGGGCGCACACCGGGGAGCCCGGACAGCACGGACATAGACCGCGAACCCGATCCGCCCCTGTGCGCCGACACCGCCATCAGGCAGCATGTCCTGCATGTCCGTACTGACGCGCGACGAAGCGCAGAGCCGAGCCCGGCTCCTCGATGTCCACCGCTACACGATCGACCTCGACCTGACCACCGGCGACGAGACCTTCGACTCCCGCACGGTCATCCGGTTCAGCGTCCGCGGGGACCACGACGCCACGGACACCTTCGTCGAGCTCAAGCCCGCCCGGCTGCGCTCCGTCACCCTCGACGGACACCCCCTCGACCCGGACACCCTGGACGAGAACCGGCTGACCCTGAAGAACCTCACCCCCGGCGAGCACGAACTGCGCGTCGACGCGGCCATGCGCTACTCCCGCACCGGCGAGGGCATGCACCGCTTCACCGACCCCTCCGACGGCGAGACCTACCTCTACACCCAGCTGTTCATGGACGACGTGCAGCGCGTCTTCGCCGCGTTCGACCAGCCCGACCTCAAGGCCGTCTTCGACCTGAGCGTCACCGCCCCCGAAGGCTGGAGCGTCCTCGCCAACGGCATCACCGAACACCTCGGCGAGGGCCGCTGGCGGGCCGCCGCCACCCCGCGGATCTCCACCTACCTCGTCGCCGTCGCCGCCGGCCCCTGGCACTCCGTGCGCACCGAGCACCGCGGCCTGCCGTTCGGCCTCCACTGCCGCCGCTCCCTCGCCCCCCACCTGGACGCGGACGTCGAGGAGATCCTCGACATCACCCGGCAGTGCTACGACCGCTACCACGAGAAGTTCGAGGAGCCCTACCCCTTCGACTCCTACGACCAGGCTTTCGTCCCCGAGTTCAACGCCGGCGCCATGGAGAACCCGGGCCTGGTCACCTTCCGCGACGACTTCGTCTACCGCTCCGCCGTCACCGACACCGAGCGGCAGACCCGCGCCATGGTCATCGCCCACGAGATGGCCCACATGTGGTTCGGCGACCTCGTCACCCTCCAGTGGTGGGACGACATCTGGCTCAACGAGTCCTTCGCCGAGTACATGGGCTACCAGACCCTCACCGAAGCCACCCGGTTCACCGACACCTGGACCGACTTCGGCGTGGTCCGCAAACCCTGGGGCTACGACGCCGACCAGCGGCCCTCCACCCACCCCGTCGCCCCCGAGAACGTCGACGACACCGCGTCCGCCCTCCTCAACTTCGACGGCATCTCCTACGCCAAGGGCGCCTCCGCCCTGCGCCAACTCGTCGCCTGGCTCGGCGAGAAGGACTTCCTGGCCGGCATCAACACCCACTTCGCCCGCCACAGGTTCGCCAACGCCACCCTCGCCGACTTCATCGACTCCCTCGCCGGCGCCACCGAACGCGACGTCCACGCCTGGGCCGACGCCTGGCTGCGCACCACCGGCGTCGACACCCTCACCCCGCACGTCGCGCCCACCGCCGACGGCACCTGCACCCTCACCGTCGACCACGCCGGCAGCCGCCCCCACCGCGTCACCGCCGGCCTCTACGACCTCGACGTCGCCGACGAGGGCCGCAAGCTCGTCCTGCGCGAACGCCTCGACCTCGACATCCCGCAGACCGCCCCCCAGCCCATCGGCAAACGCCCTGCCCTGCTCCTCCTCAACGACGGCGACCTCACCTACGCCAAGGTCCGCTTCGACGCCGCCTCCTTCGACAGCGTCCGCGAGGCGCTCTCCGGCCTGCCCGCACCGCTCACCCGCGCGGTCGTCTGGAACGCCCTGCGGGACGCGGTCCGCGACAGCGGCGGCACCTCCCGCGAGGGCTCACTCACCGCCGCCACCTACCTGGAGACCGCCCGCACCCACCTGCCGCGCGAGAGGGACCTCGCCCTCGTCCAGGGCGTCCTCGCGTTCGCCACCACCCACGTCGCCGACCGCTACCTCGCCCCCGAGCAGCGCCCGGCCGCCCTCGCCACCCTCACCGCCCTGTGCCGCGACCTCATCCGCCGCACCGAGGACGGCGACAACCCCGGCCTGCGCCTCATCGCCGTACGCCACTTCATCGACGTCGCCGCCCACCCCGACACCATCGCCGCCTGGCTCGCCGACGGCACCGTGCCCGGCGGACCCGAACTCGACCCCGAGCTGCGCTGGCGCGTCCTGGCCCGCCTCGCCGTCCTCGGCGCCACCGACGAGGCCGCCATCGCCGCCGAACTGGACCGCGACCCGAGCGCCACCGGCCAGGAGGGCGCCGCCCGCTGCCGCGCCGCCCTGCCCGACCCCGAGGCCAAACGCCGGGCGTGGGAGGCCATGTTCGTCCACGACGACCTGTCCAACTACCTGTTCACCGCCACCGCCCAGGGCTTCTGGCAGCCCGAACAGGCCAACCTCGTACGCGAGTACGTGCAGCGCTACTACGAGGACGCGGTCGCCGTCGCAGCCCGCCGCGGCCCCGCCATCGCCGACGCCGCCGGCCGGTGGGCCTTCCCCGCCCACGCCGTCGACGCCGACACCCTGCGCCTGGGCGAACAGTGCCTGTCCGACGCCGGCCCGACCCCGGCCCTGCGCCGCAAACTCGTCGACCAACTCGACGACCTGGCACGAGCGTTGCGAGTACGCGAGGCGTGACCCGCGGCGGGGGAGCGGTCCGGGTACGGTCCGCTCCCCGGTGACGGTGACGGTGCGGGTGCGGGCGCGCTGATCGCCCGCACCTCCCCCCGGGTTCAGGGGGCCAGGTCACCGTTCCCGCGCACGCGTCCCCGCGGATTCCCCGCCCCCGTACCCCCTTCGAGTGCCGATCGTCTGACTGGCGGGCGCGACACCGCTTCCACGTACAAGCTGGAACTCCCTCGGTCCGCGCCCCGGAGGACACCATGAGCACGCCGCCCCTCGCCTCCGGCCCCCAAGGCCCCCACGCGCTGCGGCCGTTGCTCGACACCGTGCTCGACGCCCTCGCCGACGGCACCCGTGCCCGCGGAGGGCCCCTGCCCGCCGGCGGACCGGACGCCGTATCCGCACGCCTGCGGGACGCCGTAGGAGACGTCCTGCCCGAGGACGGCCGGCCCGACGCCCTGTACACCCTGGTCCGCGCGCTCACCGAAGGCGCCGCCGACCCCGCGGACCCCCTGTGCGCCGCACACCTGCACTGCCCGCCCCTCGCCGTCGCCACCGCCGCCGACCTCGCGGCCTCCGTCCTCAACCAGTCCCTCGACTCCTGGGACCAGGCCCCGGCCGCCTCCGCCCTGGAAGCCCTCGTCACCCGAGCCCTCGCCCGGCAGACCGGCGCCGCGGACGCCCTGGTCACCACCGGCGGCACCGAATCCAACCAACTCGCCCTGCTGCTCGCCCGCGAGAAACACGGAGCCGGCCTGCGCCTGGTCCACGGCGCGGGCGCCCACCACTCACTGCCCCGCGCCGCCTGGACACTCGGCCTGCCCGACCCCGTCGTCGTCCCCGCCCCCGCCGGCACCCTCGACCCCGCCGCCCTGGACGCGGCCCTCACCGCTCTCCCCGGCCCCCACCTGGTCGCCGCCACCGCGGGCACCACCGACGCCGGCCTCATCGACCCACTCCCCGAGATCGCCGCCCGCTGCGCGGCCCACGGCGCCCGCCTGCACGTCGACGCCGCCTACGGCGGTGGCCTCCTCTTCAGCGACCGCCGCCGCACCGCGCTCACCGGCATCGAAGCCGCCGACACCGTCACCCTCGACCTGCACAAACTCGGCTGGCAGCCGATCGCCGCCGGACTTCTCACCGTCCGCGACCCCCGCGACCTCGCCGCCCTCACCCAGCGCGCCGACTACCTCAACGCCGACGACGACACCGACGCCGGCCTCCCCGACCTCCTCGGCCGCTCCCCACGCACCAGCCGCCGCCCCGACATCCTCAAGATCGCCGTCACCCTGCGCACCCTCGGCCGCAGCGGCCTCGGACGCCTCGTCGACCAGGTCTGCGACCAGGCCCGCACCCTCGCCACCCTCATCGACGAACACCCCGGCTTCGAACTCCACGCGCGACCCGCCATCAGCACGGTCCTCTTCCGGCCCGCCCACGCCGACGACGACACCGTCGCCACCGTCCGCCGCACCCTGCTCACCGGCGGCCACGCCGTCCTCGGCCGCGCCCACCTCGAAGGCCGGCTCTGGCTCAAAGCCACCCTCCTCAACCCCCACACCCGGCCCGACGACCTGGCCGCCCTCCTGAACCTGGTGGAAGGACACACCCCCCGATGAGCCACCCCCCGCCCCCCCACCCCCCACACCGCCGACCCGACGCACCCCGCGACCTGGTCGGCATCGGCATCGGACCCTTCAACCTCTCCCTCGCCGCCCTCGCCCACCCCGTCACCGGACTCGACACCGTCTTCTACGACCAGCGCCCCGCCTTCGACTGGCACCCGGGACTCCTCATCGACGGCGCCACCGTCCAAGTCCCCTTCCTCGCCGACCTGGTGACCCTCGTCGACCCCGCCAGCCCCTGGACCTACCTCAACCACCTCAGAGCCCGCGACCGGCTCTTCCCGTTCTACTTCGCCGAGCGCTTCCACATCCGCCGCACCGAGTACGACGCCTACTGCCGCTGGGTGTCCGAACAACTCCCCGGACTGCACTTCTCCCACCAGGTCGACGCCGTCCGCTGGAACCCCGAACGCAACCTGTTCGAGGTCGACTTCACCCAACTCGACGCCGGCGGCGAAGCCGAAGCCCTCGGCCGCACCCACACCAGGAACGTCGTCCTCGGCATCGGCACCGAACCCCACGTGCCCGAACCCCTCAGACCCCTCGTCGAAGCACCCGGCGTACCCGTCATCCACGCCTCGGACTACCTCGCCCACCGCGACGCGCTCCTCACCGCCGGGCACGTCACCGTCATCGGCGCGGGACAGTCGGGCGCCGAAGTCTTCCTCGACCTGCTGCGCGCCCGCCCCGCCGGCCGCGAACAACTCCACTGGCTCGGCCGCACCGAGGCGTTCGCCCCCATGGAGTACTCCAAACTCGGCCTGGAACACTTCACCCCCGACTACACCCGCTACTTCCACGCCCTCGCCGAACCTGTCCGCGACCGCCTCGTCCCCGCCCAGTGGCAACTCCACAAAGGCATCGACGCCGGCACCCTCGCCGCCATCCACGACGAGCTCTACCACCGCACCCTCGACGGCGGCTGGCCCGACGCCGTCCTCACCCCCGGCGTCCACGTCCGCACCGCCGGCCGCATCGCCACCAGCAAGGTCGAACTCCACCTGGAGCACCTCCAGCAGAGCACCCGCTCCCGCCTCACCACCGACGCCGTCGTCCTCGCCACCGGCTACCGCGAACGCCCCCTGGACCACGTCCTCGCCGGCCTCGACCCCTACCTGCGCCGCGACGACCACCAACGCCCCCGCGTCGACGAACAGTTCCGCCTCGTCCTCGACCCGTCCGTCTCCGCCACCGGCTGCCACGTCCACGTCCAGAACGCCGAATCACACACCCACGGCGTCGGCACCCCCGACCTCGGCCTCGCCGCCTGGCGCAGCGCCACCATCCTCAACTCCGTGACCGGCCAGGACACCTACCCGCTGCCGGCACGCACCGCCTTCACCGCCTTCGGCCTCCGGCAGCAACCGCACATCCCCTCCGCCCGGCGCCCCGCCGCCGTCCTCACCCCCCTGGCCGAAGGCCACTGAACCGCGCCACGAAAACACCGGGGGCCGGCAGCGCAACGCCGCCGGCCCCCGCACCACGCACGCCCTAGAACACCGGCGTACCGTCCCGCGTCAGCTTCCAGTCCACCGACGCGAAGTCCGCCGGATCCAGCACACCCTTCGCCGTCACCCACTCCGCGATCCGCGTCCGGATCTCCGTCGACTCCGACCACACCTCCGTCGCCGAAGCGACGAACGGGAACGCCCCACCGCCGTTCGCCCGGTAGTTGTTCACCGCCAGCACGAACTTCTGCGCGTCGTCCAGCGCCGCACCCTGATACGTCAGATTCCTGATCCGCGAACCCGCCGCCCGCGCGATGTCGATGTCGTACGACAACCCCGACACGTAGTCGTAGTTGTAGTCCGGACGACCACCCGCGTTCGTCAGCTTCTCCACGTCGACCACCGCACCCGCGGCCGTCTGCACGAAGTACTCCGCCGAGTACTCCAGGTACGCCCGCACCTGAGCACCCGTCATCAACTTGGCGACCAGCGTGTTGTCGTACACGTACAGACCCGACAGATCCCGGATCGACACATCCCCCGCCGGAATCTCCGACGTCCGCGAGAACGGCGACGCCTGCGCGATCACCGGCACCGACGCGTACTCCGTACCCGCCAACGCCGCCCTGACCACGTCCTCCTGCACCCGCGTGATCAGGTCGATGATCGGCGCGTCCTTGTACCGCGCCTCCACCGTCGTCAACGTCTCCGTCGCCGAACCGACCACCTGGTTGACGTACTCGACGACCTTGGCGTGCTCGTCACCGAGCAGCTTCACGATCTTCGGATCGTCCGCGACCGAGTTCGAGTTCAGCACCTTCGAGGACACGGACGCGACCGTCCACCTGCCCTTCTCGAACACCAACTCCACGTCGAACACCGACAGCCGCTCCGCGAACGCCAGCGGTTCCGACAGCACCACCGTCTTCCCGGTCTTCGCGTTGACGACCTTCAGCTCCGGGATCTCCAGATGCGCGTGCCCCACCAGAACGGCGTCGATGTCCGGCACCTGCTGCGCCACCAGCGCCGCCGAGTTCTCCACATACGGCAACTGATCGCCGTACGAAGACGTCCCCGACGAACCCGAGTGCGCCGACACGATCACCACGTCCGCACCGAGCGACTTCAGCTTCGGCACCCACTTCGCCGCCTGCTCCTCCAGCCCCGGGAACGCCAACTTGCCCTGCACGTACGCCTTGTCCCAGATCGCGATACCCGGGTTGGTGAGCCCCAGCACCGCCACCTTCACGGGCGGCGCCCCCTTCACACAGAACGTCTTCATGACGTACGGCTGGAACGCCGGCCGCAGCGTCTTCGCGTCCACCGCGTTCGCGCCCAGCAACGGGAAGCGCAGCTGCGACTCGAACTTCCGCAGCGTCTCGATCCCGTAGTTGAACTCGTGGTTGCCCAGGGCCGCCGCGTCGTACCCGATCGCGTTCATCGCCTGCGCCATCGGATGCACCGGACCACCCTTCGCGGTGATCGGGTCCACCTTCGCGTAGTAGTACGTCAGCGGCGTGCCCTGGATCGTGTCACCCGCGTCCACCAACAGCGTGTTCTCGCGGCCCTTCTCGGCACGGATCCGGTTCACCAGCGTGGAGATGCGCGCCAGACCCTGCGCGTTGCCCGCCGCGTCCTTGTACTCCGCGTCCTTGAAGTAGTCCCAGTTGAAGACATGGCCGTGCAGGTCGGTCGTCCCCATCACCGTGAGCGAGTACCGCTTCGCGGGCCTGCCCGGCCGCTTCCCCTCCGCGGCCTCAGCCGCCGGAGCCCCCGCGGCCCCGGCCAGCGCGACCCCCGCCCCGGTCACGGCGGACTTCTTCAGGAACTTCCGGCGATTCAACGGCATGTCTGCTACTCCTCGGGACAAGGTCAACGACGCGCGTAGATTCTGACCCGGACACCGCGGACGGCAACAGGTCCGCGAGGTTGCGATCTGATGACCTAACCCCACATCAGCACCGCTGCAACCAGGTAAGACATGACAGAGTGGGACGTATGACCACCCCCTCCACCCCCACCCCCCACCCCGCCGTCCCCTACGGCACCCCCGACGCGCCCCGCATCGCCGTGCGCGGCGAAGCGCACCTCGAAGTCGACCCCGAAATAGCCCGCATCGGCATCACCATCGCCTCCCGAGGCAAGGACCGCCGCACCGCACTCGACGACCTCACCCGGCGCAACACCACAGCCCTCGACCTCGTCAAAACCTATGGCGACGCCGTCGAACGCCTCGAAACCGGCGCCTTCTCCCTCACCCCCCAACTCCGGGAACACGGCCGCGGTGAACGCGTCCACGCCCACCACGGCCACGTCCGCATCACCGCCGAACTCACCGACTTCACCGCACTCGGCGAACTCACCACCCGCCTCGCCGACCTCGAACTCACCCGCGTCGACGGACCCTGGTGGGCCCTGCGCCCCGACTCGCCCGCCCACCGCCGAGCCCGCCGCCAAGCCGTTCACGAAGCCGTTCAACGCGCCCGCGAATACGCCGACGCACTCGGCACCACCCTCGCCGCCCTCGTCGAACTCGCCGACATCGACGCCGAAGCCCCCCGCCCCCACCCGGCCGCCCCCGCCACCCGTATGCGCTCCATGACCCACACCGCCACCGAGGACACCGTCGCCGCCCTCGACCTCGAACCCCAGCGCCAGCACGTCCACGCCCAGGTCAACGCCCGCTTCACGATGGCACCACCCCAGTTGTGACGGAACGTGACGGCGCCCGGGTTGAACAGAGACCGCATTGTCGAATGGAAGATCGAATGCGCCGGAATTCCCCTGTCCCGCATTCATCTGCTCATCGGAGCATCCCGCCGCACAATTCGACACTTGTCAAGAGCGCTTCACTCAGAGGTTGTTGAGTGGTCATACGCAGCCAATTCTCTACCCGCCGGTAAGTCTTACGCTCGAAACATGCGCCGAGCAAAGATCGTCTGCACCCTGGGGCCCGCCACCGACCCCTACGACCAGATCAAAGCCCTGGTCGAGGCCGGAATGGACGTCGCCCGCCTCAACCTCAGCCACGGCACCCACGCCGAACACGAGGAGCGCTACCAGCGCGTGCGCAAAGCCTCCGACGAAACCGGCCGCAGCGTGGGAATCCTCGCCGACCTCCAAGGCCCGAAGATCCGCCTCGGACACTTCACCGAAGGCCCCGTACTCCTTGAACGCGGAGACACCTTCACCATCACCGTCGAAGAAGGCGCCGAAGGCGACCGCAACAGCTGCGGCACCACCTACCCCGGCCTCGCCGCCGACGTCACCCCCGGTGAACACATCCTCGTCGACGACGGCAAGGTCACCCTCGAAGTCACCGCCGTCGAGGGCCCCCGCGTCCGCACCAAGGTCGTCGAAGGCGGCATCGTCTCCGACCACAAGGGCCTCAACCTCCCCGGCGTCTCCGTCTCCGTGCCCGCCCTCTCCGGCAAGGACGAAGCAGACCTCCGCTGGGCCCTGCGCGCCGGCTGCGACGTCATCGCCCTCTCCTTCGTCCGCAGCGGCCAGGACATCGAGGACGTCCACCGCATCATGGACGAGGAAGGTCACCGCCTCCCCGTCATCGCCAAGATCGAGAAGCCGCAGGCCGTCGACAACATCGACGGCATCGTCGCCGCCTTCGACGGCATCATGGTCGCCCGCGGAGACCTCGGCGTCGAAATGCCCCTCGAACAGGTCCCGCTCGTCCAGAAGCGCGCCATCAAGCTCGCCAGACGCAACGCCAAGCCGGTCATCGTCGCCACCCAGATGCTCGACTCCATGATCGAGAACTCCCGCCCCACCCGGGCCGAGGCCAGCGACGTCGCCAACGCCGTCATCGACGGCACCGACGCCGTCATGCTCTCCGGCGAGACCAGCGTCGGCAAATACCCCGCCGAGACGGTCCTCACCATGGCCAGGATCGTCGAAGCCGCCGAAGAGGACATCCTCGCCAAGGGCCTCCCCCCACTCACCGAACGCAACAAACCCCGCACCCAGGGCGGAGCCGTCGCCCGCGCCGCAGCCGAGATGGGCGACTTCCTCGGCGCCAGGTTCCTCGTCGCCTTCACCCAGTCGGGCGACACCGTCCGCCGCCTCTCCCGCTACCGGTCGCCGATCCCCCTCCTCGCCTTCACCCCGGTCCAGGCCACCCGCTCCCAGCTCAGCCTCACCTGGGGCGTCGAGACCTTCCTCGGCCCGCAGGTCGACACCACCGACGCGATGGTCGACCAGGTCGACGAACTCCTCCTCAAGTACGGCCGCTGCGAGCAGGGCGACATCGTCGTCATCACGGCCGGCTCCCCGCCCGGAGTCTCCGGATCGACCAATCTCGTCCGGGTGCACCACATCGGCGAGGACGACAGCCCCAAGTAGTCAGTATTTGGGACCGACGTGGAGCGTGTCTGAAAGATCGTGTAAGTCCGTGATGTGGAAGTCTGGCCCGGGGCTCGGCCTCGGGCTCTCGGGCCGGGCGGATCGGACGAGTCATGGCAGACAAAGGCGAGACGGCCTCGGCGGTGGCCGGGGACAAGACGGTCGACGAGGTGGTCGAGCAACTGCTCGACAAAGCCGACGCTTCAGGGGCGGCCCTGCT
>NZ_JBEXCW010000031.1:0-93908 GCF_040605435.1 Streptomyces sp. NPDC005574 | reverse complement strand
GATTCGTCGCCCGCGAGGTCTACCGACACCTGCCCCACCCTCAGGTCACCACTGAACAGCTCACACGAGCCGCTTGACGATCTATAGGAGCTTCCGCCCCGGTCGCCCCCGGCGTCCGCTCGGTTCAGGCCGCGAGCCAGTCGCGGTAGTGCGTGGCCGCGATGCGGGAGCCGTCGGGCGTGGTCAGGACATCGCCCTTGATGACGGCGAACATCCCCGCGGTGTCGTCGGTGACGACCTGACGGCCGTCCTTGCCAGCGGCGACGGTCACGCGCCCCAGCTCGTCGAGGGGGAAGACCTCGGGGCCCCCGATGTTCAGGATGCCGTTGAGCGGTGTGCCCGCGGCGACCTCGGCGACGACCTCCGCGACCTCGGCCGCGGCGATCGGCTGGATCGGGGTGCGCGGCAGCCGGACGGTGTCGCCGTCGGCGGTCCAGGCGAGGATCGCGTCGACGAACTCCATGAACTGGGTGGCCCGTACGACGGAGTACGGCAGGCCGCCGGCCCTGAGCACCTCTTCCTGGAGGGCCTTCGCCCGGTAGTAGTCCAGTTCGGGCACCCCGTCGACGCCGACGATGGACAACACGACCACATGGCCGACGCCCGCCGAACGGCTCGCCTCCAGCAGGTTGCCCGTCGACGTCCGGAAGAACTCCGGCGAGGCCGCGTCGAACGTGGGCGAGTTGGTCAGGTTGACGACCACCTCCGCACCGGCCAGCGCGTCGTCGAGGCCCGCCCCGGTGACGAGGTCCACCCCCGTCGACAGGGACAGCGCCGTCGCCTCGTGTCCCTGCTGGTTCAGGCGGGCGACCACCTGGGAGCCGATCAGGCCCGTGCCGCCGACAACCGCGATCTTCATGACCGTTCCTTCCGTCGCGCCTTCGCACCGGGTCCGGGTGCCGCGCTCCGGTGGAGCACACCGCCTCGATCCCGGACACTTTCTATCCGGGATACTACTCGGATACGACGTGTCCGAGTCAAGCATCTGGGTAAGGTGAGCCACGTGAAGATGTCGGGCGGGGTCGAGTGGGCGCTGCACTGCTGTGTCGTACTGACCTCGGTGCGCGAGCCGGTACCGGCCGCCCGTCTGGCCGAACTGCACGAGGTCTCCCCCACCTACCTCGCCAAGCAGCTCCAGGCCCTGTCCCGCGCCGGACTGATCCACTCGGTGCAGGGCAAGTCGGGGGGCTACGAGCTCACCCGCTCCCCCGAACTGATCACCGTCCTGGACGTGGTGGACGCAGTGGACGGGCCGGCCCCCGCCTTCGTGTGCACGGAGATACGCCAGCGCGGCCCCATGGCGACCCCGGCCGAGGCGTGCACCACTCCCTGCGCGATCTCGCGCGCCATGGCGTCCGCCGAGACCGCGCGCCGTGCGGCACTCAGAGCGATCTCGGTGGCCGACCTGGCCCGCAGCGTGGAGTCCGACTACGGAACCGGTGCGCTGGCCGGCATGGGCACCTGGCTGAGCACCCCGGCCGGCTGACCCGGGGATGACCGGCCGCCCGGTTCCTCCGGTCTCACGCCAGGTGCGGCGATACGACAGCAAGGCCGTCGGCCACCGCTCGTGACCCGCACGGCAGACTGTACGGGTGGACGACTACCCCTTGGTGCACCGAAGCCCCGCCCCCGCGTCGTACGGACGCCTCCAGGTGCGGGAGGCCGACCTCGGCCCCGCCCGCTGGCTCACCGAACGCGCCCCCGGCAGCGCGGAGTTCGGCACCGTGGCCGCCATCGCCGCGCCGGGGTTCGCCGCCTACGCCCGCATCCTGCATCCGGCCTCGCTGGACGAACGGCCGGTGCGGTGGGACACGGTGGCCGCCGCCCGGGGGCTCGGCACGACGCCGCACGCCCAGTGGCACGAGCTGATCGGGATGGAGCGCTTCTACCAGAACGCGTCCGCCTACGGCATGCCCGGCGTCTGGGACGAGCATCCGGCGGAAGGACCCACTCCGCCCGTCGTCGCCCGGCACCTCGTTCCGCTCCTCACCCGGCACACCAGGACCGCCGACCGGTGCTGGTTCGGCCTGTGGCACGGTTACGGACGCTGGGACTTCGACCGGTTCCCCACCTTCCCCACGCCCGGCCGGGATGAACTCCTGCTCGCCGGCCCGCTGTCCGACGTCCTGTCCCCCCTCGACGCGGACGAGTTCACCGAGCTTCCCGACCTGTGGTGGCCGCAGGACCGGGCGTGGTGCCTGGGCGGCGACGTGGACCTCGTCAGCACCTACGTGGGCGGCACGACCGCACTCGTCGACGACCTGCTGGCCGCCCCGGAGTTCGAGGCGCATCCCGTCGCGCCCGGCGACCCGGTCTACTGACACCCGTCACGCCCGGCGGCCCGCGTCCGGGGCATCCCCCGGGTCGCTTCGGGTGACTGTTCCGTCACTCTCCGGATGCGGCCTCCGGTCGACGGGCGCACACTGACCGCGTGACCGGAACGCATACGAAACGTGACGAGAGCACCCTCGGTGAGGGACGCGCGGCCTCCCAGACGTTGGCGCTCGTGGCCATGATGTTCGCGGTGGCGATGACCTTCATCGACCAGACGATCGTGTCGATCGCCGCCCCCGACATCGTCTCCGAACTCGGGTTGTCCGCCTCGGGCATGCAGTGGGTGGTCAACGCCTACCTGTTGTCGCTGGCCGCGTTCTTCGCCCTCGGCGGACGCGTCGCCGACCTGTGGGGACCGCGCCGCGTCGTCGTGGCCGGCACCCTGGTCTTCGTCATCTCGTCGGCCCTGTGCGGCTGCGTGCCCACCGGCGACTACGCGCTGCCCTGGCTGATCGCCTTCCGGGCCACGCAGGGACTGGGTGCCGCACTGCTCTTCCCGGCGGCGCTCGCCGTGGTCGTGGCCGTGTTCCCCGTGGAGCGGCGGGGGCGGGCTCTCGCCCTGTTCTTCGGCCTGACCGGCGCCCTCACCGCCCTGGGGCCGGTGCTCGGCGGATGGCTCACCTCGTGGACCTGGCGGGCGATCTTCTGGGTCAACGTGCCCGTCGCGCTCATCGCACTGATCCTCACCGCGATGGCCCACATCTCCGACCGCCGGCGCGAGGAGTCCCTGGACGTCGTCGGCGCGCTGCTGATCGCCGTCGGCATGGGCACCAGCGTGCTCGGTTTCCAGCAGGCGTCGGCCTGGGGCTGGGACAGCGTGGCGACCTGGGCGTGCATCGTCGGCGGACTCGTCGTCCTCTACGTCTTCTGCCGCTACGAGCTGCGCACCCGCCACCCGCTGATCAATCTCGCGGTCTTCCGCGACCGCGCCTTCACCGTCGACTCGCTGGTGCTGTTCTTCGCCATGCTGGCGTTCGTCCCGCTGTTCTTCTTCGCCTCGGTGTACGCCCAGGTGTCCCTGAGCGCCTCCCCCAACCAGGCCGGCCTGTACCTGCTGTACTTCTTCGTCGGGTTCGCCATCGCCTCCCAGTGGGGCGGCCGCATCCTCGACAAGCAGGGCGCGCGCCCGGCGCTGAAGATCGGCTGCGTGGTCGGAGCCATCGGGTTCGCGCTCTGGGCCGGCAAGCTGACCGACCTGTCCATGCACGACCAGTGGCCCTACGCCGCGCTGGCCGGCGCGGGCATCGGCTTCATCCTCGCCCCGGCCTCCACGGACGCCGTGAACCGCTCGATCGACGCCTCCTACGGCGAGGTCACCGGCATCACGCAGACCGTGCGCAACTACGCGGCGAGCATCGGCCTGGCCGTGTTCGGCACGATGCTGACGCACACCATGACCGACAAGGTCGAGAACTCCCTTCAGAAGCGCGGGGTTTCCTCGGACACCGCGCACGCCGTGTCCCGCGACGTGGCGGAGGCGGTCACCGGCAACGCGGACGCCCGGACCCCCACGGGCAACGGCCCGGCCGCGACGGCGATGCGCGACTCGATGTCCGCGATCCGCATGGACTTCGCCGAGGCCAACCAGTGGGTCTTCTACGGCATGGCCGTGGCCCTGGGTGTCGGCTTCCTCTGCGCCCTGCGCCACCCCGGCGGCCGCGGGCCGGCCGGCGAGGGGAACCCGGCGCGGGCCGCAGAGCACGCGTGAGCGACGGGCCCGGCGACCTCGCGCCGCTACGCCGGCTCGCCGGGGGTGCCCGTCAAGGGCCAGTACTGGAAGCCGCTGCCCCTGGCACCAGTCGAGGCGGGTGCTGCCGCGGGAGCCGCTGTGGAAGTCCGGGAAATCAAGGTTGTCGGCCTTGATGGACTTCTTGGGGAACGTCACGGAGATCCCGGTGGTAACGGTGCCCCGGGCGGGGATCGGCCCCAGCGCCACCTGATCAAAGCTTTTCGCGGCCGCCCCGGTTGCCCGCTGCCGGGCTCGACCCGGCCGCCGCGCGGCGTCTTCTCGGGTGCTGTGGTGACCCTCGGCGGGCGGGTGGGTCCGGCCGGTCGGCGGCGGGTCGCCCGCTGGTAAAATGGGGGCACGCTTCGACTTCGCCGGGGTCCGTACCAGGGGGTACGGACCCCGGCGTGTTCCGGGCGCCGGATCAGGAAGGTTCCCCATGAACACGAAGCCCTCGGCCTCCGGGCACTCCCCGACCGACGAGTCCCGGCCGGACGCGTCGTCGCCGGGCGAACCGGCGACCTCGCAGCCGGCGGCGCCGGGCCTGCCGCCGGTCGAGTCGTTCGACGCGCTCGGACTGCCGCCTGAACTGACGCGGACGATGACCGGCCTCGGTGTCACGGAACCCTTCCCCATCCAGGCCGCGACCCTGCCCAACGCGCTGGCCGGCCGTGACGTCCTGGGCCGCGCGCGGACCGGGTCGGGCAAGACGCTGGCCTTCGGGCTCGCGCTGCTCGTCCGGACGGCGGGCCGGCGAGCGGAGCCGAAGCGTCCGCTCGCGCTGGTCCTGGTGCCGACCCGGGAGCTCGCGCAGCAGGTGAGCGACGCGCTGACACCGTACGCCCGGACACTGAACGTCAGGTTGACGACGGTGGTCGGCGGGCTGTCGATCAACCGGCAGACGGCGCTGCTGAGGGCGGGGGTCGAGGTGGTGATCGCGACGCCGGGGCGCTTGACCGACCTCGTGTCGCGCCGCGACTGTCACCTGAACCAGGTGCGGATCACGGTGCTGGACGAGGCGGACCAGATGTGCGACCTGGGTTTCCTGCCCCAGGTCTCCGAACTGCTGGACCAGGTGCGCCCCGACGGGCAGCGGCTCCTGTTCTCGGCCACGCTCGACCACGACGTCGACCAGTTGGTCCGGACCTACCTGCACGACCCGGTGCTCGCCTCCCTCGACCGGGTGGCCGGCTCGGTCACCACGATGGAACACCACGTCCTGAACATTCACCCCGCCGACAAGTACGCGACCGCGACCGAGATCGCCGCGCGGGACGGCCGGGTGCTGATGTTCCTCGACACGAAGGCCGGCGTCGACCAGTTCACCCGGCACCTGCGGGCCAGCGGGGTCCGGGCCTCCGCCCTGCACAGCGGGAAGTCGCAGCCCCAGCGCACGCACACCCTCGCCCAGTTCAAGGACGGCGCGATCACCGTGCTGGTGGCCACCAACGTCGCGGCGCGGGGCATCCACATCGACGCGCTGGACCTCGTCGTGAACGTCGACCCGCCGGCCGACGCCAAGGAATACCTGCACCGTGGCGGGCGCACGGCACGTGCCGGGGAGTCCGGAAGGGTCGTCACCCTCGTCACCCCGAACCAGCGGCGGGACGTGAACCGCATGATGACGGAGGCGGGGGTCCGGCCGACGGTCACGCAGGTCCGCTCCGGTGAGGAGAAGCTGACCACGATCACCGGGGCGAAGCGGCCGCCGGCCGGAACGAAGCCGACCGGCAACGCCCCGTTCCGCGGCATGGGCACCCGGCCGGGCCGTCCGGCGAAGGAGTCCCGCAAGGCCGCCGACGCCCGCAAGGCGGCGGAGGCGCGCGCGGCGGCCCGGGTACGCAAGAGCCGCTGACCGACGGTGCGCGTGGCGCTCCCGGCACGCCCGGTCCGCTGTCGCCGAGGTGTCGCCGGGTCCTTACAGTGGGCTCGACACCGAGGAGGCGTGGACATGGACCAAGAACAGATCCTGGCCAGGATCACCGCGATGGTCGACGACGAGCGCAGGCTGCGCGGCGCGCTGGCGGCCGGGGAGATCGACAGCACCACCGAGCACGCGCGGCTCGGTGAGCTGGAGCGCGAACTCGACCAGTGCTGGGACCTGTTGCGTCAGCGACGTGCCAAGTCGGAGTTCGGCGAGGACCCGGGCGAGGCCCGCGTCCGCCCTCAGTCGGAGGTCGAGGGCTACCAGAACTGATCGCGGTCCGGCCGGCGGCCTACTTCGCGTCGGCGGACGCGGTGCGGGTCGGCCTGCCCAGGACCCAGAAGAGGACGCCGAGCAGGACGAACCCGGCGAGCGGGACGGTCTCCGTCCACAGGTACTTCCAGCGCTCGCCGTGCGTCCAGCCGTCCGGCCGGTAGCCGGAGCCGAACCAGTGGTCGCCGAGGCCGGGGGCGATCAGCTGCAAGCTGGCGAACAGCACCAGCAGGGTGAGCACCGCGCTGATCGTGCGGGGGAAGGGCGCCCGGTAGGGGCGGGGCGTGTCCGGGGCCTTGCGCCGCAGTACCGCGAGGGCCGGGAAGATGCCCAGGTAGCTGATGAGGGTCGTGGAGATCGCCAGGCCGAGAACGGCGCCGAAGAGCTTGGCGGCGCCGCCGTCGGTCAGTTCGTGGGCCAGGACCAGCACCAGGGTGGACACCAGTCCGCTCAGGATGTTGACCCGCACCGGCGTGCCGAACCGGCTGGAGATGACGCCGAGGAAGCGGGGCGCCGCGCCGTCGTAGCCGGAGACGGCGAGGGCGCGGTCGGAACCCATGACCCAGGTGACGCCCGAGGACAGCACCGTGAGGATGAACATGATCGCGGCGAGGTCCCCGAGCAGGCTGCCGGCGCCGCTGAGGGTGGCGGTGCCGTCGGCGGCGACGTGGCCGCCGTAGACCGTGAAGACCTGCCGGATCGCGTCGATGAAGCCGCCGAGGCCGGTGATGGCGTCGACGGGCAGGACGAGCAGGATGCCGAGGATCGGCAGCGCGTACAGGAGGACGGCGAGGCCGGCGCTGCGGAAGATGGCGAAGGGGACGTCCTTCTGGGCGTCGGTCATCTCGTCGCCGGCGGTGTTGGGCAGCTCGAATCCGACGTAGTTGAACATCAGGACGGGCACCAGTCCGACGAAGCCCGCGTAGGTCGGGGAGAAGTCGCCGAACCCGAATCCGTGCAGGCCGTGCCGGACGCCGTAGACGACGACGGTGACGGTGAACAGGCCGAGGAGCAGGAAGCGGCTCCAGGCGCCGATGGTGGGGATCCACTTGCCGACGTCGAAGGAGAGGATCGCGGCGAGCACACCCACCCAGACGAACGCGAGGGTGAAGGCGTAGAAGGCGGGGGTGCTCAGGTCGTTGCCGTCGTTGAAGAAGGTGGTGTACGCCGTGACGGCGGCGACGGAGAGCGTGCCGCCCAGCCACACGGGGTTGGTGATCCAGTACAGGAAGTTGTTCACGGCGCCCGCGAGCCGTCCGAAGGCGCGGCTGGTCCAGATGTAGGGGCCGCCCTCGTCGGGGAAGGCGGCCCCGAGTTCGGCGGTCAGCAGCGCGGAGGGGACGAAGAACACCACGGCCAGCACGATGAGCCAGGTGAACGCCTCGGCACCGGACGAGGCCACGGTGCCGATCGTGTCCACGCCGACGATGGTGCACAGGAGGAAGAAGAGGATGTCGAAACGGCCGAAGTGCTTGCGCAGCTTCCGGCGCTCCGCCTGGGCCGCCGCCGGTGTGTCGACCGACGCGGATGCTATGGGGCCAGCGGTCACCGGGAGCTCCAGGGTGCTCGTGGAACGGAAAGGATCCGGCCAATGATCCGCCGCTGCCGTGAGAACCCACAAGCGCACCTGTACAACTTTTGACCATCCCTTCTCCGCCCGCATGCGCGCGGTTTCCCGGATAGGGCCGGGCCCGGCGATTCCGCCGCCGGCGTCGCGGCCGGTTCGTACACTGCGCGCATGCCGAGGCGGGACGAGGTGCCGGTGGGTGAGGCCGTGAACGGACGACGCCCTACGGGGCTTTTCGTCGGTCTGTGCACGCTGGACGTGATCCAGCTCGTGGACCACGTGCCGGCGTCCGACGAGAAGGTGACCGCGCGCGAACAGGTCGTCGCGGCGGGCGGACCCGCGGCGAACGCGGCCGCGACTTTCAGCCACCTCGGCGGAGCGGCCAGGCTGCTCACCGCGCTCGGCGCCCACCCGCTGGGGACCGAGGTGACGGCCGACCTGAACCGGCTGGGCGTGACGGTGTCGGATCTCGCCGCCGACTCGGTCGCGCCCCCGGCCGTGTCCTGCGTCCTGGTGACCGCCGCGAGCGGGGACCGAGCCGTCGCCTCGACCAACGCGTCGGGACACCGCGTCGGCCCGCCCGACAACCTCGACGCGCTGGTGGCGGCCTGCGACATCGCCGAGTTCGACGGCCACCACATGGAACTCGCCGTGGCCGCCGCCCGCGCCGCTCGCGCCGCGGGCCGTCCCACCGTCCTGGACGGGGGCAGCTGGAAGGACGGTACGCAGCGTCTGCTGCCGTCGATCGACGTGGCCGTCTGCTCGGCCGACTTCCACCCGCCGGGCGCGAGCACTCCGGCGGACACCCTGCGATTCCTGCGCGAGCACGGGGTGCCGTGGGCGGCGGTCAGCCGGGGCGGGCAGCCCCTTCTGTGGGCGGGGCCCGGCGGCGGTGGCACCGTGGACGTGCCGTCCGTCCGGGTGGCGGACACCCTCGGCGCGGGCGACGTGCTGCACGGCGCGCTGACCCATCACCTCGCGGTGCGGGGCCGGTTGACCTCGGCGGCCTTCGTGGCGGCCCTGCGCGCCGCGGCCCTGGTGGCCTCGCGCTCCTGCGAGTCGTTCGGCACCCGGGCCTGGATGCGCGGGAGCACGGAGCGCCCTGGGCGGCGCTCACCCGGGGCGGACTGAGCGGGACCCTGTCGCGCGGGCGCCGCTCCCATGGCCCCCGATGGAGACGCCGGATGACGCGGGCACCGTACCGCCGTGCGCCGTGATGCCGTGCACGGCGGCGCTACGAGGTCGACTCGCGTGACTCCCGCCGCCCTTGACCGTGACGGGAAGGAATTCGATGAGTGATACATCGGATCTCTCCTCGCGCATTGACCCACACCACTCCCCTTCATAGGGTGCAACGCGGGATAGCTCCGATGAATCACCGAGCCTGCCTGGAGACCACCGTGACGTTGCCCTTCGTGCCCGACCCGACCAGACGTACCGTTCTCGCCACCGGGTCCGCCCTCGGTGGCGCGCTGCTGACCTCGGGCCTGACCACGCGGGCGACGGCGGCCGACCAAGCCGAGGCCACCGGCGCGCCCACCGACCCCTGGCGCACCGTGCTCGACGACGCGGACCTGGTCTGGCAGCGGATGCCGGCCACCTGGTACGAAGGCCCGTTCCTCGGCAACGGTTTCCTCGGCTCCGGGATCTACGCCGAACCGGGTGCCGCCTCGACGGCCGTGCGCTTCAACGTCCAGCACTCCGAAGTGCAGGACCACCGGCCCGAGTTCGGCTCCCTCTTCGGTCTGGCGCGGCTCCCGATCGGCTGGTTCACCCTGGAACCGGTCGGCGCGATCACCGGCGTCGACTGGCGTCTGTCGCTGCGCGACGCCGAGTTGACCGGCACCCTCACCACCGACCGGGGCACCCTGAACCTGCGCGCCCTGGTCCACGACGACCGCTCGCTCCTCGCCGTGGAGGTCACCCCCAGCGAGGGCGAGCGCGACTTCCACTGGGTGTTCCATCCGGCGGAAGCGATCAGTCCGCGTGCCGCCTTCAAGCCGCTGCCGGACGGCTACCGGGGCAACCCGCCCGCCCGCGTCGAGGACCACGACGGGGTGAGCGCCGCCGTGCAGCCGCTCCTCGCGGGCGGGCAGCACGTCACGGCGTGGCGCGAACGCACCAGGGGACGGACCAGGACGCTGTACGCGCACGTCGCGCACTCCTTCCCGGGGACCACGGCGCTGCCCCGGGCCGTGAAGGCGGTCCGCGCCGCGGACCTGCTGCCCTACTCCGTCCTGGCGGTGACCCACCGGGTCTGGTGGCACGCCTACTACCGCAAGAGCTTCCTGTCCGTCCCCGACGCCCGTGTCCAGCGCTTCTACTGGATCCAGCTCTACAAGGCCGCCTCCGCCGCCCGCCGCGACGCCCCCGTGATGGCGACCAGCGGCCCCTGGCTGGAACCCACCCCGTGGCCCAACACCTGGTGGAACCTCAACGCCCAGCTGGAGTACTGGCTGATCCACGGCTCCAACCACCTGGAACTGGACGCGATCACCCGGGCGTTGAGCGAGTTCCGGGACAACCTCGCCGCCGAGGTGGCGCCGCAGTACCGGGGCGACTCGCTCGGCATCCCGCGCACCACCGACCCCCACCTGGTCAACGGCGCGGCCGATCCCCTCACCGGCTACGGCGTCGGCGTCCCCGGCCAGGACCCGCCGACCCCCGAGGTCGGCGACCTCACCTGGGCCCTGCACAACGTGTGGCTCAGCTACCGGCACACCATGGACCGGGCGACCCTCCGCGACGTCCTCTTCCCGCTCCTGCGCAAGGCGATCAACTACTACCTGCACTTCCTGGAGCCCGGCCCGGACGGCAGACTGCACCTGCCCGCCACCTTCTCCCCCGAGTACGGCGGCGACTCACGCGACTGCAACTACGACCTGATGCTGCTGACCTGGGGCTGCCGCACCCTCCTTGAGTCGGCCGAACTCCTCGGTGTCGACGACCCGTTGGCGCCGCGCTGGCGCGAAGTGCTGGCACGCCGGACGCCGTATCCCACGGACGCGAACGGGTTCATGATCGGCGCGGACATCCCCTTCGCGAAGTCGCACCGCCACTACTCGCATCTGCTGGCGGTCTACCCGCTGTACGAGGTGACCGGCCGCACGCCCGAGGAACGCGCCCTGATCGAGCGGTCGTTGGCGCACTGGGTGGGCTTCGAGGGCGCCCTCCAGGGCTACACCTTCACCGGCGCCGCCTCGATGTCGGCGCTGCTCGGCAAGGGCGAGGACGCGCTGAGGTACCTCGGCGAACTGATGACCCGCTTCATCAAGCCCAACACCATGTACCAGGAGTCGGGCCCGGTCATCGAGACGCCGCTGTCGGCGGCCCAGTCCCTGCACGACATGGTGTGCCAGTCGTGGGGTGACGCCATCCGGGTGTTCCCCGCGCTGCCCGCCGCCTGGGCGGACGTGACCGTGCACGACTTCCGCACGCAGGGCGCCTTCCTGCTCAGCGCGGTCCGCGGGGGCGGCACGACCCGCTGGGTACGCCTGGTCAGTGAGGCGGGCGCGCCCTGCGTCGTACGGCACTCGATCCCGGGACCGGTCGACGTGCGCGACGGACACGGCCGCCCGCTCCGGTACGCCGACGCGGGCGACGGAACGGTCCGGATCACCCTGCTCAAGGGCGAGTCGGCGCTGATCACGGCCAGGGGCGAGCGGCCGGACCTGGCCATCGCTCCGGTACGCCCGAACCAGGACGCGCCGCGCTGGGGGCTGCCGGTCGAATGAGCGGAGCCGGGGTCGGGCGCCTTGCGCTCGACCCCGGTCGCGCCGCCCCCGCGCGCTCGGCGGATCGGCGGATCGGCGGATCGGCCACGCGGGTGAGACCACACGCCGTCATGGACCACTCCCGGAAGGCCGTCCCGGGCCCGGGTCAGGTTCCGGGACCGGGACGGCCGCGGGTGGCCTACTTGGTGAGCGGGGCCAGCTTCGGGTCGTTGGCGTACGCCTCGACCGCGTTCTCCTTGGTCACGATGACCGGCGGGAGGAGGTAGGCCGGGACCACCTTGTTCCCGTTGTTGTACGACTTGCTGTCGTTGATCTGCGGCTTGTCGCCCTTCTGGATGGACTTGACCATGTTGACGGTCTCCGCGACGAGCTTGCGGGTGTCCTTGTTGATGGTCGAGTACTGCTCACCCTCCATGATCGACTTCACCGACTCGACCTCGGAGTCCTGGCCGGTGACGACCGGGACCGGCTTGCCCGCGCCCTTGACCGAGGTGATGACCGCGCGGGCGAGGGTGTCGTTCGGGGACAGCACACCGTCGAGCTTCTTGCCGCCGTTGTACGTCGAGGTCAGCAGCGAGTCCATCCGCTGCTGGGCGATCTCCGCCTTCCACCCTTGGATCGCGGTCTGCTTGATGTTCTTCTGGCCGGAGCCGACAACGATGTCACCCTTGTCGATGAGCGGCTTGAGGACGTCCATCGCACCGTCGAAGAACACCTTCGAGTTGTTGTCGTCCGGGGAACCGGAGAACATCTCGATCGTCCACGGACCCTTCGGCTTCTTCGCCTTCATGCCGTCCAGGAGGGCCTGCCCCTGCAGCTGGCCGACCTTGAAGTTGTCGAAGGCGATGTAGTAGTCGACGTCCGGTGTGTTGGTGATGAGCCGGTCGTAGGCGATGACGGTCGCGCCGGCCTGCTTGGCCTGCGCCACCTGCGTCGAGAGCTGCGAGGCGTCGGTCGCGCCGATGACGATGACCTTCGCGCCCTTGGTGACCATGGAGGAGATCTGCGCCTGCTGGTCGGCCACGGTCGTCGAGGCGCCCGCGTACTGCACGTCGGCCTTGAAGCCGGCCTTCTTCAGGCCGGCGGTGAACAGGTCACCGGCCAGTACCCAGTTCTCCGAGGTCTTCGCGGGCAGTGCGACACCCACGAGGGAGTCCTGCGCGAAGCCGCCCTTGGCGTCGCCGCTGTCCTTCGACCCCTCGCGGTCGTTGGAGCACGCCGTGCCCAGGGTGAGCAGTGCGACGGCGCCGACCGCGGCGATGCCTCTGGTGATGCTAGTGCGCATGGTGGGATGAGCCCTTCTTGCGGTATTACCGGGTGAGTTGTGCGCCGTGGGATGCGGCGCTGTCGGTGACGGGCCCGCGGTCAGCGTGCGACCGGCGCCTTGTCGGAATCGGAGGCCGGGTTCGGCGGAGGGAGCGGTGTGCCGGTCTCGTCCCGCTGGAACGGACGCATCAGGGTGCCGATGATCGAGAACCGCCCCTGCTTCTTGCTGTAGACGTCGAAGGCGACGGCGAGGAGGAGGACCAGACCCTTGATGATCTGGACCATGTCGGAGCCGACGCCCTCCAGTTGCAGTCCGTTGTTCAGCAGCGCCATGACGAGACCGCCGACGATGGAACCGCTGATGGTGCCGAGGCCGCCGGAGACGGCCGCGCCGCCGATGAAGACGGCCGCGATGGCGTCGAGCTCCCAGCTCAGACCGTCCTGGGGGCCGGAGGCCGCGGACCGGGCCACGAAGATCATCCCGGCCAGCGCGGCGAGGACGGACATGTTCATCATGACGAAGAAGTTGACCTGCTTGAGCTTCACACCGGACAGTTCGGCGGCCCGCGCGTTGCCTCCGACGGCGTAGATGTGCCGCCCGCCGATGGTGTTGCGGGTGTAGTACGAGTACGCGAGCACCAGGGCGATCAGGATGATGCCGGAGATCGGCAGGCTCGTACCGACGCGGCCGCCGGCGAAGCGCAGCGTCGTGAAGACGATGACGGTCAGCATGACGGCGAGCCGTATGCCGGTCACCCACAGCGGCGCGGCGTCGGCGTTCATCTCCCGGCGGGTCTGCCGGGCCTGCCACTCCCGCCAGGCCACACCCAGGCAGGCGGCGAGACCGAGCAGCAGCGTCAGGTTGTTGTATCCGGTGTCGGGTCCCACCTCGGGCAGGAATCCGGCACCGATGTCACGGAAGCCGGTGGGGACGGGCACCGTGTCGGCGTTGCCGATGTACTGGTTGCCGCCGCGGAACAGCAGCATGCCGGCCAGGGTGACGATGAAGGCGGGCACACCCACGTAGGCGACCCAGAAGCCCTGCCAGGCGCCGATCGCCGCGCCGACGAGCAGCCCGAGCAGGATGCCCAGGGGCCACGGGAGCGAGTGCTCCTGCATCGCCTTGGCGACGACGATGCCGGTGAACGCCGCGACGGAGCCGACCGACAGGTCGATGTGCCCGGCGACGATCACCATCAGCATGCCGATGGCGAGGATGAGGATGTAGGAGTACTGGCTGACCACGGCGATGAGGTTGCCGGAGGTCAAGGTGAGACCTCCGGTCCAGATCTGGAACAGCAGCACGATCGCCACGAGCGTGGAGATCATGCCGAACTGGCGGGCGTTGGAGGTCGTGCCTCCGAAGAGGTTCTTCTGCAGCTCTGAGATACGGCTCATGGGGTCGGTGTCTTCTTGAGAGAGGTCATCTGCTTCATCAAAAGTTCCGGGTTGGCGTCACGGCGCGTCACCTCACCGGTGATGGCACCTTCGAAAACGGTGTAGATGCGGTCGCACAGTCCGATGAGTTCGGGCAGTTCGGAGGAGATCACGACGACTCCCTTGCCCTGGCCGACGAGCCGCTGGATGATCCCGTAGATCTCGTACTTGGCGCCCACGTCGATGCCGCGGGTCGGCTCGTCGAGGATCAGCAGGTCCGGATCGGTGAACATCCACTTGGCGAGGACGACTTTCTGCTGGTTGCCGCCGGAGAGCTTCACGACGCCCTCGTCCACGCTGGGCGTCTTGATCCTGAGGCTCTGGCGGTACTCCTCGGCGATCCGGTGCTCGCGGACCGGGTCGACGACGCGGCGCCGGGCGATCTTCGTCAGCTTCGCGGCCACCATCGAGGTCTTGATGTCGTCCAGCAGGTTGAGGCCGATGGACTTGCGGTCCTCGCTGACGTAGGCGAGGCCGTGCCCGATGGCGTCGGCCACCGACTTCAGCTGGATCTCCCTGCCGTCCTTGAAGACCTGGCCGGACAGGTAGGTGCCGTAGGAACGGCCGAACAGGCTCATCGCGAGTTCGGTGCGCCCGGCGCCCATGAGTCCGGCGAAGCCCACGATCTCGCCGCGCCGCACGGTGAAGGTGGAGCCCTTGCACACGAGCCGTTCGTCGGAACTGGGGTGCCGCACCGTCCAGTCGCGGACCTCGAAGAACACCTCGCCCACGTCCGGCGTGTGGTCGGGGAAGCGGCTGTTGAGTTCGCGGCCGACCATGCCGCGCACGATGCGGTCCTCGTTGACTCCGTCGGCCTTCACGTCGAGGCTCTCGATCGTACGGCCGTCACGCAGAATGGTGATGGTGTCGGCGACCGCCTCGATCTCGTTGAGCTTGTGGGAGATGATGATCGAGGTGATGCCCCGATCCCGGAAGCCGCGCAGCAGGTCGAGCAGGTGCCGGGAATCGGCCTCGTTGAGGGCCGCGGTCGGCTCGTCGAGGATGAGCAGTCTGACGTCCTTGGCGAACGCCTTGGCTATCTCCACCAGTTGCTGCTTGCCCACGCCGATGTCCTTGATCAGCGTGTCCGGGTCCTCCCGGAGCCCGACCTGTTCCATCAGTTCCAGCGCCCGGCGCCGCGCCCGCTTCCAGTCGATCGCGCCACGCCTGCGCGGCTCGTTGCCGAGGAAGATGTTCTCGGTGATCGACATCTCGGGCACCAGCGCCAGCTCCTGGTGGATGATGACGATGCCGGCCTGCTCGCTGGCCCGGATGTCGTGGAACCGGACCTCCTCACCCCGGTAGACGATGCCGCCGGTGTAGCTCCCGTGCGGGTGCACGCCGCTCAGGACCTTCATGAGGGTGGACTTGCCGGCGCCGTTCTCGCCGCAGATCGCGTGGATCTCCCCCTGCTTCACCACGAGGCTGACGTCGGCGAGCGCCCGGACGCCCGGGAAGGTCTTGGTGATCGACCGCATCTCCAGCAGGGTCGGTGCCTGGGTCATGAGCGGAGCCCCACACCGGTGACACCGCGACGGCCACACGGGCCCGCGGGTGCCGGAATGCGACATTTCAAGGACATCAACTTGCCTCCGATGGCACTGCTCTGTGCCTGTGTACGGCCTGTTACGTCTGCGGGACCGGACTTTAAATCCATTTGTTTTACTAAGTCAACGCCCCGCGGAGGTATCGTCTTCGAGCTGGAACAGAGAGGACCACAAGTGCGGCAAGCAGGAACAAACCTCCCCAAGGTCGGCCGATACAACCGAGCGGTGGTCCTCGACCAGATCCAACTCGCCGACGGCATCAGCCGAGTTGAGATCGCCCAGCTGACCGGGCTCACCCCGCAGACGGTCTCGGGCATCGTGCGCCGCCTGCTGGACGAGGGGATCGTGCGCGAGGACGGCGCCAGCCGGGTCGCCAGCGGCGGCAAGCCGCGCACCACTCTGCGTATCAACGCGGACGCGGGCAGTGCGGTGGGGCTCGTGTTCGACCCCGTCGAACTCACCTGCGCCGTCGTTGACCTGCTGGGGCGGCCGGTGGTCGTCAAGCGCCGGCCCACCCCGCCCGGCATCGACCCCTCCCAGGTCGTGGCGGCCATGGCGGAGCTGGTCGCCGACGTGCTCGACGAGGCGAAGGTCTCCCGCGACGACGTGCTCGGCCTCGGCCTCGCCACTCCCGGGCCGATCGACCAGAAGCTCGGCATGATCGTCGCTCCCCCGCAGCTCGCCCACTGGATCCGGGTGCCACTGCAAAGCATGCTGAGCGACGCCACCGGTCTGCCCGTGACACTGGACAACGACGCCACGGCCGCCGCGGTCGGTGAGCGCTGGTCCGGGGTGGGGCGCGGGGTCGCGAACTTCGCCTACTTCTTCTTCGGCACCGGCATCGGCGGCGGCCTGGTTCTCAACCACCAGATGTACAGAGGGGGTTCGTTCAACGCGGGCGAGTTCGGCCACTCCTCCGTGCTGCCCGACGGCCCGGAGTGCTACTGCGGCAACCGCGGCTGCCTGGAACGGCTGGTCAACCCGTCCGCGATCGTCGCCGAGGTGCACCGCCGGCTCGGCCACCCATCGGGCGCCGACAGCAGTGTGCTGTCGCAAGCGTTCCGCGAGGACCCGGCGTCCGTCGACCATGCCGCGATCCAGCTCGCCGCGGGTGCCGGCGACCCCGTCGCGACCGCCGTCGTCGACGAGGCCGCCGCACATGTCGCCTCGGTCGCCGTCAGCATCGCCAACTTCATCGACGTGGACCTCATCATTCTCGGCGGCCACGGCATCCAGCACGTGGAGTCGCGGTACGTCGACGTCGTGGCCGCCGCGCTGGCCGCCAGACCCCTGGCCCGCCGCATCCGAGTGGTCAAGGTGGAGGCGTCCCCGCTCGGCACGGACGCCGCCGTCGTGGGCAGCGCGGCGCTGGTCCTGCACGCGACGTACTCGCCGCAGCTGTCGGCGCTGCTCTCGGACTGACCGGACACCGATCCCGCCGGGCACACGCGGGCCGCGAAGCCGGACCGGGCGGGCTCAGCGAAGTCGGCACGCACACGAGGTGGCTCCGCGAGCCCGCCGCTCTCCTCAAGCGGCCGTCCCGCGAGCGAAGTCGGCACACACACGGAGGTGGCTCCGCGAGCCCGCCGCTCTCCTCAGGCGGCCGTCACGCGCAGGGACGACGGTACCGCCCACCACTGGTCCGGACGATCCACGACCGCGGCGCCCGGTCCGGTGTCCACGAACCGGGCGAGACGGAGCAGGTACGCCGCGATGCCCGCCGCGCCCTGCATCCACGCCGTGCCCGGGGGCAGCAGCGGCGGGTCCTTGCGGTGCTCCAGGAAGCGCCAGCGGGTGCCCGCGCCGTCCACCACGGCCCGCTCGACCAGCGCGTCGCCCATCCGGGCCGCCGCCCGCAGGTAGGTCTCCGCCGCCGCAGGCCCGAAGTACTGCGCCGCGTCAAGCAGCACGTCGCCGACCCCCGCCGTGCCGCAGCAGCGGCCGTCGTTGTCCCAGAAGCCGGGACGCAGGCGTCGCGGAACTCCCGAGGTAAGGATCGAGGTCAGACAGCGCCGCCGCAGCTCTTCCACCGTGTGGCCCGCCACCTCCTCGACGCCGGCGTACGCGAGGGCGGCGAACAGGTGCGAGGTGCCCGCGGGACCGTGGCACCAGGTGTAGGTCACCGGTTCCACCTCACGCGTCGACGGGGGGATGGTGTGCGGCACGATGAAGCCGCCGTCCTCCAGCGACCCCACCGACACCACGTGCCGGGCCCCTTCCACCGCCGCCTCGACGAAATCCGGGCGCCGCAGCGTCGCGCCCGCCACCGCCAGCGCCGCGGCCACTCCGGCGGTGCCGTGCGAATAGTTCGGCGCCCGCCACGCGGTGCTCGCACCGATGCCCCAGTCGAGGCCGGCCTCCGTCCGCTCCGCCACGCGCAGCAGAGCCTCACCGCCGGTCGTCGCGATCGTCTCCGCGAACTCGCCTCCGGCCCAGATGGCCGTCATGACCACACCGGCGGTGCCCATGATGACGTCGTTGAGCGGCGCGTCGGAGCCCGGTTCGAAGTCGAGGGTGGTCCTCCAGCCCTCCGGTCGTGCCAGCTCGGCCAGCCGCCGCAGCGCGACCGACTCCCTGCCCGGGGCGAGCAGCTTCAGCGCCAGGGCGTCGCCTGCGAGGCCATCGCACAGGGAGGGTTCAATCCGGCGGCCCGCCTGGTCCGACAGCCGGCTGACGATTCCCGTCGCGAGACTCCGCTCCCTCGCGGTCAGCTGCCGGTACCGCCCGATCTCCGCGAGCACCGGGGCGAGGCCGGCGATCCCCGCGTACAGCGAGTCACGGTCCTTCGCCGGTGCCGTCACCGAGCCGCCCTCGAGAACCGAATCCGGCAGCCAGGGGCCGTCGTCCTCACGCACCTGATCCAGCACCCAGTCCCAGGCGGCCTCGCCGGTCCTCCGGTACATCTCGCTCGTCAGCACCGGGTCACGGTACAGCGCCGCCCTGACCCTGGGCGCGGAATATGCGGGACCCCACGGTGGTGCGGGGCCCCGCACCCGCTCCGGCCGGCGTGCCCGGCGGTGCCTACCGCAGGGCCGGCCGATGGGCGGAGGCGTACTCGTCCGCGACGCTGAAGACGCTGCCGCAGCTTGGGCACTGGGCCCCGCCGAAGAGATGGAGGACTCCGTCCACCAGGGCGTCCTTACCGTCGCGGAGGGCGGTGTCGTACATCAGCCGGCCGATGCCGGACAGCCCGTCGACAGGTGCGGGCCGCAGGGGCCGCCTGTTCACGTCCCCCTGATGCCAGTCACGGATCGCGGAGTAACGCCCGTGATCACCGATGGCTATCGTCACCTCCGCCGCGCAGTGAGGACAGCCGACGGCGTAGAAGTCGTCCGTGAAATCGCCCAGGACAGCCGCCCAGTGGTACTGCTCCTCGACCGCGAGCAGGGCGCGGAACGCCGCGAGATAGTCGCTGGGCCGCGACCGCAGGTGCTGGTCCAGGAGCTCGCGGAACTCCGCGATCGCGTCGGCGCACTGGGCCAGCAGGTCGTCGCAGTCGTGATGTCCGGCTGCGCGTTCCAGGATCTTGCCGCTCAGAATGCGCGCCTCCGCACTGTGGGCGGCCAGGCGCACCAGTTGTGGCAGGGCGGCGAACCCGGCGGGCGAAACGAGGTCGGCCTCGAGGACCAGCCGGTGGGCCAGCTCCGCCCAGGTTCCGGCGTCGTCCCCGCGCTCCAGCCGTTCCAGGAGTTCGGGGACGCGATCGGTTTCGAAGAACCAGTCGTACGCCCGCGCCCAGTTCACCACGTGGGCATTGAACCGCCCCTCGGTGGTCCGTGGCGACCGAGGGGCGGTGCTGTTCGTGATGTCGTCCCGCTCCGGCGGCACTCAACCGTCCGGCGCGCCGAAGGCTTTGTGGCTCGGCCGCCCGGTTGCGTGGTCCGTGCTGATCAGCCGATGTCGAAGTCGAGGTCGGTGACGTACCAGGCGTCGCCGATCTTGGTGGAGTGCACCTTGACGTCGAGCTGCTTCGCCGTCACCCCGGTGGAGTGGGACAGGATGATCTTGTCGAGGGTCTTGCCGTCGACGGTGATGTCGTCGGCGGGGACCAGCGCCTTACCGCCGGTCGCCGCGACGTCGGCGACGTCGACCTTCGGGTCGTCGGTGGGTGGCTCGGGCATGAAGGACGTACGGAACCGGCCGAGGCTCTTCTTCATCTGCCGGGCCTCGGGCGCGGCGGTGTCACAGGTCGACCTGGTGCCGGCCCGTGCGGGCGACGAGCCCGTGGCCGCCTCCCCCATCAGCAGGCAGGCTTGCTGTGGCTGGTTCCTGATCACCGCGGTGACCCATGCGGCGACCGCCCCCTCGGCCGTGGACTGGTCGGCCTTCGTTGACGGGGCCGAGGCGTCCGCCGACGCGCCGTCCGCCGGGCTTCCCGCGTCAGCCGCGCGCGAGGTGGCGGCAGAGGGCGTCTTGTCCGCGACGGGGCTCTCGCTGTCCGAGCACCCCGCCAGTCCCATCACCGCCATCGCGACCGCGCCGCCGGCCATCCAGCCCATGCTCTTCCTGCGACCTACTAACACCGCTCCGGTGTTCCTTCCCTGGACATCCGTACGCCTTGCGGCACCTCGACGCGCGCCCTGTCGGGGGGGCGGCGGGGTGCCGTCTCGACGTTGGAGACGGGGCCCACGGCGGAATGGTTCACTCCTGCATCAGCAGCCACACACGCACCACGTGGTTCGCCGCGCGGCGGGGCGTCACGTGACCTGGGACGCGATGGTCCGCGCGCAGTCCAGGGACGCCGTACGGCTGGTGTCCACCTCCAGGTCGTACACCACGCCGCTGTGGACGGTCTCCGCCTGCGACGCGGCCATTCCCTCAGGCCGGTCCCCGCGGTCCGTCTCGCGGGCCGCGGCGACCTCGCTGTCGCATCTCACGCCCACCCACAGCACGTCGAGTCCCTCGAGAGCGTCGCGCCAGCGCCGCTGGGACGCAGCGCCGCCGAGGAAGACGTCGTCGACGACGACCCGGGCGCCGGCACGGGCCATCGCGGCGATCCCCGCCATCCAGGCCGCTTCCAGCTCCCGGAACACCGGCCCGATGTTCACCACGCCGTCCGAGGCGATGTCGATGCCCTCGCCGGCCGTCTGCAGGGGCAGGGGCATCGCCTCGATCAGCGAGTCGATCCCGTAGGCGAGCCACGGCTCCGGGAGCACCGACTGCAGACTGCGGCTGATTCCCGACTTGCCCGAACTGGACCCACCGTTCAGCACGATCACCTGAGTTGTCACCAGGTCAGGGTAGAGGTGACCGTGGGCCGTCGCCGTAGCGCGGTCACTCCGCATGTGTCTTCTGCTGGTACGCCCTGTGGCGCACATCGGGGTCCGGATGACGGCGCAGGAGGCGAAGCAGTGACCGCCGTTCCTCGGGCCGGCCGATGGACGGTCCTGTTCCCGTCACCAGCCCGGTCGCCAGCAGGCCCGCGGCGGTGCCGTCGGCGCGCGCCAGTTCACCCGCCGCCGTCAGGAGGGCGTCGGTGTGCTGCGGCTCCGCAGGACGCGACAGGCCTGTGGTCAGGCGGCGGGCCACCTGTACGCCGACGCCCACTCCCGCTCCTTCGAGCGTCTGCGCCAGGTACCGCAGGCGTTCGAGGAGGGCGGCCGGCTCCGTGGTGTGGGCCGCCAACTGGGCCAGCAGAGTGGCGCGTTCGGCCAGCAGCAGGGGTTCCGGCGCCAGCTGCGCGGCGACCGCTCCGGCGACCTCGCGTCCCCGCCCCTCGGCGGCGTCGAGCGACAGCAGCAGGGTCCGCAGCCGCTGCAGCGCAGGCAGGTCACGGCCCTCCAGCACCTCGCACTCGCCCTCGGGCCGGTGCATCGCGTCCAGCAACTCCGCCACCGCGTCGTGGAAGGCACTGCCGGGCACGGCACCACCCACGGGATGCGGCACCTCGGAGGCGGCCAAGTCATGGAGCACATAGGCGGCGTGACGCCAGTGCGTGCGGCTGCCTAGACCGTCGCCGGAGACGAGCAGGCGGGCCAGCCGCTTCCGCCGCGCGGCCGGCGCGTCGTCGCAGGCCGCCTCCACCGCGCGGTCCGGCACGGGCAGGACACGTGCGGCGCGCAGGGCGTACCCGGCGACGACCGGGTCCGGGTCCGCCAGTCGCTCCGTGAGGTACTCGGCATGCCGTCCGGCGGAGGCGGCCAGAGCCGCGAGTCTTTGCTCGTACGGCCCACGGGCGTCCAGATCGTGCGGAAGCTGGGCGAGTTGCCCTTCGTTCGCGAGGCGGTGGGCGACCTTCGCGGTCAGGGCGAGACGGGCGGGGAACGACAGCGGTTCCAGTGCGGAGAGCAGTTGCTCCGCGGTGTTCGGCATCCGCTGATTGTGTATGAGGAGAGCCGTTGACGCGATCGAACATCTGAGCCCGCTGTCAGCCAGGTATGGGAGCGGTAGGTCCCGCTGAACCGCGATACATCGGATGAAGCGTGGCTTTCCGTCACAGTCGCCGCCACACGCTCGAAGCCGCACGTCTCCCCTTTTCAGGCTGTTTGGTGCCTCGAATGCCCGACCGTCAAGGTCATTGACAGGTGCACGGAGCCTGCCTAGGTTCGTCGATACACCCGATGTATCGACGGTCCGTCAGGTCTGGAGGACGATGACGGCCTCGCAGCCGGGGGCGCGCGTCCGAGTCCGGCGCCGAGGTGCCGGGCGCTCTCGTCGCCACGTTCCCCGCACGCCCGTGCACCGGGCACCCCTCACCCGACACCCCACTGACCACCCGGGAGGGTTCACATGGCGGTTCCGATCAGGACCGCGGTCGCCACGCTCTGCGCCGCGCTGGCGGCCACACTTCTCACGACCGCACCCGCGAGCGCCCACCAGGACGCCGGCTCCCCCGACCGCGCATGGGCCGTGGCCGGTCCGGAGCGTGCCGCTGCGGCGCGCGAACCCCGCGCGCGGGTGGCGCTCGACGCCACCACCGGCACGCTGAGCCTGTCGGTGTCCCGGGGCGGCCGTACCGTCATCGAGCCGTCGTCCGTCGGCATCGTCACCGAACGGGCCAACCTGTCCCAGGGGTTGCGCTTCCTGCGTCGCACCGACCGGAGAGTCGACGAGCGGTACCGGACGAAGTCCGGCAAGCGGCTCGACCGCCGCGTCCGGATGAGTGAGACGCGCCTGTCGTTCGCCACCTCCGCGGGCGCCCGGCTCGACCTGGTGCTGCGCGCCTCCGCGGACGGCGTCGCCTACCGCTACGTCCTGCCCGCCGGGTACGGCGACGTCCTCGGCGAGACGTCCGCGTTCACCCTGCCGTCGGACGCGAACGCGTGGCTCGGCGCCTACCGGGTCGACAACGAGGGGCAGTTCAACCAGTACACGGCCTCGACCGCGCCGACGGGCGCGTACTCCGACCAGGCCCTGTTCTCGACCGACGGCGGCTACACCCTGCTCGCCGAGTCCAACCTCACGGGCGCCTACTCCGGTGCCCGGCTCGCCCACGACCAGGGCAGCGGCACCTACCGGATCACGCTCGCCGACGCCCGGGTCCACACCGACGGGCCCCTGGCCACACCGTGGCGGGCCATGGTCACCGGGGACCTCGCCACCGTCACCCGGTCCACCTTCACCGACGACCTCGCCGCCTCCTCCAAGGTCGCCGACACCTCCTGGATCCGGCCCGGAACCGTGCTGTGGACCTGGCTGGCCGGCGGCCGCGAAGCCGGCCAGAGCCTCGCGGCGCAGAAGGCCTACGTCGACTACGCGGCCGCCCGGCACTGGCCGTACGAAGCCGTCGACGCGGGCTGGTACTTCAAGGCCGACGCGTGGGACACCACCGACCCCGACTGGCAGACCGACAGCTGGATGCCCCAACTCGTCGACTACGCGCGCGCCAAGGGCGTCGGAATCGTCGTCTGGATCCACCAGCGTGACCTCGACACACCGGAGGAACGCGCCCAGTGGCTGCCCGCCCTGGAACGGTGGGGCGTCAAGGGAGTCAAGATCGACTTCATGAACTCCGAGGCGCAGCCCATGCTCCAGTGGTACGACGCGATCCTCAAGGAGACGGCCGCCCACCACCTCATGATCGACTTCCACGGCTCGACCGTTCCGAAGGGCATCCAGCGCACCTGGCCGCAGGTCATGACCATGGAGGGCGTCGGCGGCGAGGAGAAGCGCACGAACACCGCCGCCCACCTCACCACCCTGCCCTTCACCCGCAATGTCATCGGCTCCATGGACTTCACGCCCGGCGGCTTCCAGCGCGTCGGCGCGCGGCCCGACTCCGACGCGGCCGAGACCGGACTGGCCGTCGTCTACGAGTCGGGCCTGCAGATGTTCGCGGGCACCCCCGAGTCGTACGACGCCCGGCCGCTCGCCCGTGACTTCTTCGACCAGGTCCCCGCCGCGTGGGACGACACGCGCCTGCTGGACGGCCGGCCCGGTCAGGAAGCCGTGCTGGCCCGCCGCAGCGGCAGCCGCTGGTTCCTGGGCGGGGTGTACGCCGGCGCCGCCCGCACCGCGGCGGTGCCCCTGTCCTTCGGCCACGGAAAGTGGCTGGTGCAGACGATCCGCGACGGCGCCGACGGGCTCGTCCAGGACCGTCAGGTGCTGCGCGGCGGTGACACGCTCGAGGTCGGCGTCGTGGACAACGGCGGGTTCGCCGGGATCGCCTGCCCCTGGCATCCGGGTGTCACCACCTGCTACAGGGACTGAGCACCGTCACGCGCCTCGTCGGCACGCGGCCCAGACCTCGTCCAGAAGTGACGGGTAGTCATGGCCGTACGTGGCCACCGCCGCGAACACCGCGTCCAGCGCCGCCTGGAGCGGGTCGGTCTCCGCGGCGCCGGTCAGCGCGGGCAACGCCATGTGCGGCTGCGACATCCGCAGGGAGGGGTCCGGGGCTCCCAGGGTGACCCGAAGGGCGTACCTGGGCGCGCCGGCGGGGTGCGCTGCCGCCGGTCCGGGCAAGCTCGGCGGTGCCGCAGGTCCGGGCGGGCTCGGCAATGCCGCCGCGACCGCCGCCGCCGGACCGACGATCCCGAATGCCCGCCCGGGCTTGGACAGCGGTTGTTGCAGCCGTCCGCCCAGGTCCACGGGCCGGGGGACGGCGGACCCCGCGGGTGGAGCGGCATGGCCGTCCCGTCCGCGCGGGGTCCCGGATGGACCGGCGGCACACTCGTCGGGTGGTACTGCGCGGCCCCCCGGTGTGTCCGGGGTCCCCGGCGGACCGGCGGCGGACCGCTCGGGTGGGACGGCGCGGCCGACGGTCCGGTCCGGGAGGCGAGGGTCGGACGCGAGGGTCTGCCACAGGCGGGTCCGGTCGTCGAAGGGCGGCGGCAGCGGTCGGCCGTCCGCGAGGGCTCCGAGCGCGGCGGCGGCCCAGTCCAGTTCGGTGAGACCAGCCGTTTCGCAGGCACGCCGGGCCGCCAGCAGGGCCACCTGGCGCTGGGTGACGGGGCCGGCGGCGTCGAGGGCGTGGACGAGGTCCGGTTCGACACCGAGCAGACCACGGACGTTGCCGCGGACTTCGCGCAACGCCCGGCTCGGTAGCTGACCGCCCCACTCCGCTCGCTCGTGAGCGAGGAGCCGTTCCCTCTCGGCCTGTTCCTCGGCGCATCGGGCCAGGCGCTCCGATTCGGCCCGTTCGGCGGGTGTGGGAGCGGGGGGCTGCCGGCGGGCGAAGTCGTGCCAGTAGGCGGCGAGCGCCGAGGTCCGGCGAAGGACACGGTCCGGGGCGGGCGCGGCGGGCCAGAACTGCAGCAGATAGCGGTCCAGTTGGGGTTCGCCGTCCAGCCGGGTGTCCTGCCCGTCGGCCCGGTCCATGCCCTGCGCGCAGTAGCGCACCCGGTAGTCGATCTCCTCAAGGCCCAGGTCCCGGCAGGCTTCGCCGGCCCACTGCGTCAGCGTGGTGTGCGCCGAGACAGGGCGGAACGACACCTCCACGACGTCCTCCCACTCCGCGTCCAGCGGTGGTGGCGTGTCGTGGACTTCGACGGTGAATCCGACGCTGCCCGTGTGCAGTCCGGTCGACAGCCACAGGGCACCGGGGATCGCCGCCCCGCACAGTCCGGCGCTCTGCCCGGCGAAGGAGCCCGTGAGGTCCGGGCCGAACGTCTCCGGGTCGCTCTCGACGTAGATCTGGCCGTAGTGCACGTGCACTTCACCCTCGACCGGTCGGCGCACGGTCACACCCCCCGTCGTGTCGGCCGTGCCGACCGCGGCGGCGTCTTGGTGGGCGCCGTCCGTCGTCTGCTACGCGGCGGGTGGGGACGCACCGCTCGGCACCTCGTGGCGGGCCTGTCGGCCGAGTCGAGGGGAACTCGGCCGGTACAACTTTCGGGGCTCACACGCGGTCTCGTCCAGGATCGGGCCATGCTCGGGAGCCTAGGACGAGCTACTGACACCGCGGACGGTCCTCGATCCCGCGCATGTCGTCCACCGAGGGTGCTCGGCGACAAGTTCCTGCCCGATAACGGGCGTTGGACACGTCCGGTCGACCGCGACCTCGGACTAGTACACGTCTGCGCCCGCACGAACCGGGCCACCCCACCCGTGAACGCCACAGAGGCTGTCCGCGTGCTCCGGGCGGCTGCCGCCTCCGGCTGGAGCACGCGGACCGAGGGTTACCGGCCGGCGGGTGCCGACGCCGCGTCCAGGCCCTCGTGGCGGGCCTGGATGCGTGCGACGACTCGTTCCTGTCCCAGCCTCCTGGCCTGGCGGAGCTTCGCCTCGGCGGCCAGCAGGGGAACCCAGAACAACCAGCCCCAGAGACTGAAGTCCAGCACTCCGCTCACCACCAGGGCCTTGTTCAGGCCGAACGACAGAAGGAACGTCAGCACATACGCTCCGACGCGGTGGGCGAGCAGGAAGCGCAGCGGCGCGTTCCACGGCCCCTGCAACAGCTCGACGGCGGCGGCCAGTTCGGCGGCCCGGAGATCCTCGCCGGTGTCCTGTCCGGTCTCGCCGCGAGCGGCTCGCCGTAGCGCCTCGGTGACCTGCGCGCTCTGGTCAGCGAGGGCTTCCTGCTCCGCCTGCCCCTGGAGCACGCCCGTCGTCAGGTCGTCCCAGTAACCCCGGCCAGCCCACCCCGTCGCGCTGTCGACGCGTGCGCGTTCGGCCGACCCGGGCGGCGCCAGTTCCTCGATCCTTTCGCGCAGGACCACCGCGCGGCGCGCCCTCGCCGGGTGGTCGAAGTCGTCGGAGCGCAGGCACAGTTCGAGGTAGCACACCATCAGGCCGAGATCGTCCGGTGCGAGGGCGAGGCCCTTGCGGTACGCGTCCTCGGCCTCACGGTCGTGGTCGTCCTCGTCCTCGGCGGCGTGTGCCTGCCCGAGCCAGCGCAGGAGGACCGGGTCCGGCCCGGCCTCCTCGAGTCCCTGTTCCGCCGCAGCCCTCACGGCGGCGTATCCGCCCACCGCGAAAAGCTCTGAACACCGCTGCGCGTACTGCTGCTCCACGTCCCCACCCCGGTCGTCCGAGCGAACACCTTCGGCCGGGGAGGATGTCCCTGTCAATTTCGCTGTGCCGCGTTGCGCCCGGCCTGCCGGAACCTGTCGCGGCCGGCCGGACGCGCACGGCTGCCCCACAGCGCTCATCCCGTGACCGGGACGGACTCCGTCTCCTTCTCCGGCGCGGGTTCCTCGGCCGTTCGGCCGCGCAGGGCGACGAGCACCAGCAGCGCCGAGAACAGGGCGGCGCTGCCGCACACCACGAAACCGATCGAGTAGCCGTGTCCGAGGGCGTCCAGCGCGAGGGCGCGGGCGGCGCCGGGGGGCGAATTCGCCGGTACGGAGTTCAGGGCGAGCGGGCCGCCTTCCGCGAGCACCTCGTGAGCCGCACCCTTCGACTCCGCGCCCAGTGAGGACGTCGCGAGGGAGGCGGTCACCTGGGACGCGGCCTGGCTCAGCGCCACCGCGCCGATGACCGCCGGACCGAGTGTGAACCCGAAGTCGCGCAGCAGGTTGGTGGACGCGCTGGCCATGCCCGCGAAGTGCACCGGCACCGCGTTGACGGCGGTCGCCGTGATCGACGACACCGTGAACGCGAAGCCCACGCCGACCAGTCCGAGCGGCACGATCAGCGAGGTCAGTGCCTGGTCGTCGACGGCGAGCGTGGCGGCCAGGAAGTCGCCCGCCGCGATCAGTCCGAGGCCGGTGGTGAGCAGCACACGCGCGTGGAGACGGTGCAGCAGGCGCGAGGTCAGCGGGGTGAGGAAAGGGGTGATTCCACTGAGCAGCAGGAAGGCGAAGGCGGTGCGCATGGGGCTCTGGTGCTGGATCGGGCCGAGCCGGATGCTGGCCGCGTACGCCGTTCCGAGGAAGCTGAACATGCCGACGACGGCGACGATCGAGGCGATCGCGAAGGACCGGTTGCGGAACAGGTCCAGCCGCAGCAGGGGCGAGCGGGCCCGGCTCTCGGCCGCGACGAACAGCCCCACGAACACCGCCGCGATCACGAACGCCACGACCACGGAGACCGACCCCCAGCCGTCCGTCGGCCCCTGGATGACGGCGTACAGCAGGGCGAACAGGCCGACGCCGATGGTGATCTGACCGCCGATGTCGAGCGAACGTCCCTCCGGCGCACGGGAGTCGGTGGCGAGCAGCAGACTCACCAGCGCGCTGGCGGCGGCGAGGACGGCGACCACGACGAAGGCGGAGCGCCACGATCCGTAGGTTCCCGTGATGCCGCCGAGCAGCGGGGCGAGGAAGCCGCCCGCCGACAGGCTGGAGGCCCACACGGCGATGGCGCGGGCCCGCGGGGCGCCGGAGGGCGTGCCGGCCGCGATCATGGCGAGCGAGGTCGGGAAGAGCGCGGCGGCGCCGAGGCCGGCCAGTGCCTGTCCCACCCACAACTGGTGGACGCCGGAGCTGCCGGCGGCGACGATCTCGCCCGCGCACAGCAGTCCCGCGCCGCCGACGAGGAGCCGCTTGCGTCCGAAGAGGTCGCCGAGCACACCGAAGGACAGTTCCAGGACGGCGACCGGCAGGAGGAAGGCGTCCGAGATCCACGTCAGTTGGGAGCCGACGGGGTGCAGGTGTTCCTGGAACAGCCCGTTGAGGGTGGCCGGCATGGCGAGGCCGATCTGTGCGAGACAGACGGCGAGGCATCCCGCTATGAGCGTGCCGAGCGGGAGACGGGCGATCGGCGCGTGAGCGTCCGGGGAGTGAGCCGGGGTGGTTTCGGACATGAGCGGTCCCAACGTCGCGGGGAGTGGGGTGACTTCGAACAGCCGGGTCGAGGTGGACGGGTTCGGGGGGGGCGGGTGGAGCGGGAGGGGTCGGGACAGGCCGGGGCTGGTTCGGTGCGGGGCGCCGTACGGCTACCGGCCGCGGCCGACGGTCAGTTCGGCGGGCCGGTAGGGGGTGTACGCCGACCCGTCGAGGCCGAGCGCCAGGGCGGCCTTCTGCAGGGCGGAGGGTGTGGCGGCGGCGTCCCAGTGGCCGGTGGCGACACGGTGTTCGACGGCGTGGACGGCGGCGACCGTCTCGGCGGTGGTGAAGGCGCAGTGCCCCTGCCGCTCGACGTACGCCTGCCGCAGCAGCGGTCCGTCGCCGGACGCGCGCACCCGGTCGGCGAACCGGTTCTCCTGTTCGACCGGGACGAGGTTGTCGGCGACGGTGTGCACGTCCAGCAGGGGTACGGCGAGGCCCTGACCGGCGGAGGAGGTGCGCGCGGCCGCACGGACCGCGGCGGGGTCCGCCGTGATCGTGGCGCCCGCGGTGAGCGTGCGCAGTTCGGCGTGCAGGTCCAGCCCGGCCGCCCGGTACAGCGCGCGGACCCGCGGGGCGTGGACGGAGCCGGTGAGCAGTGCGCCGTAGTCGACGCCCCGGTTCCATGAGGTGTTGCCGCCGGCGGACTGCTCGATCGCGTACCGGCCGCCCTCGACGAACGACAGGATGCCCTGCGCGAACCACGCGTACTGCTGTTCCTCCTGGCCCTGCCAGTCGTCCGGCGCGGGCCGGTCCTGACCGGGGGCCCAGGCGGGCAGGTTGAGGAAGGCGGCGGCCAGCGCGACCCGGGCGCGGCCGGCCGGGGTGGCCTGGGCCGCGGTGACGGCCTCGGTCAGGCGTTGCGCGGTGGTGGCCGCGTCGGCGGCGGAGCCGAAGCGCACCAGGCCGATGTCCTGCCCCGGCAGGAGCAGGCGGGCGAGGGTGTACTCGGCGTCGAGCTGGTAGTTGTCGAGGTCGGTGGCGCCGGCGACCAGGCCGCACAGGCCGAGGGCGCCGTCGACGCGCCCGGCACCGTCGCGGGCCAGCTGGGCGTTGACGAGTCCGCCCATGGACTGGCCGACGGCGAGCGTGCGGGTCGGCTCGCCGATCTTCGCGGTGACGGCGTCGAGGGTGGCGAACTGGTCGCGTTCGGCACTGTTCAGGGCCCACATGGAGCCGTTCGGGTCGTAGGAGGAGCCGGCCAGGGCGTAGCCCTCGGCGAGGAGTGCGGTACGGGCGCCGGCCGACGGGGCGTTCTGGGCGACGGTCGGGCCGAAGCCGTGGCTGAACAGCAGGAGGGTGCCGTTCCAGTCCGCCGGTACGTCGGCGATCCAGGTGCCGCCGTCGGCGAGGGTGCCGGTGAGGCGCTGGGCGGCGGGCGCGGCGGAGTCGGCGTGCGCGGCCGCGGGCGTGGTCAGGGCGAGGACGACGGCCGTGGCGAGGGTGGCGAGGGTGCGGGACCGGCGGCGGGCGGGGCGGGCCGGGATCGTGCGGTGGAGGCGGGTGGGCATGGGGTCGGGCTCCAGTCTGGGGGGTGGGGAGCGCTGCTGGACCTGGATGCTCAGTGCACTGAACGTCAGGGAATGTAAGGCCGATTTCTCACCGCCGTCAATGGAGTGCACAACATCAGCTCGAGAGGGTGCCCGCCGGTGCGCACCCCGAACTCGACCGCCGACCAGCCGGCTACAGGGCGGCCGGGACCGTCTCGATCACGCGTCGCGCCACATCCCTCGCCGGCGCGTCCAAGCGGGCGTTGAGCGCGCGGAACGTCTCCTCCGCCGCGCCGGCGGGCCAGTCGCCCGGGAGATGCTGGACCGGCAGGCGGGGATCCCCGCGGATGACGCGAAGCCATTCGGTCGCCAGCCGCAGCCGCAGCGCGAGCGGGTCCTCGTCGGTGACGGCCTCTTCGGCACCGGAGGCGGGCTCCGCGCCGGCGAGCGCCTCGGCGTCCGCGCCCGGCTCCGCGCCGGTGAGTCCGTCGGCGTCGGTGACCGGCTCCGTGCCGGTGGTCCCGCCGGTCTCCACGCCGGGTCCCCCGCCCACCTCGCCGCCCGCCGCCAGGGGTCGCCATCGGGCGTCGAACTCGCGGTAGCGTTCGGCCAGTTCGGCCAGGTCCCAGGTGTCGTGGATCATCTCCGCGATGTCCATTCCGGTGTCCGCCCGCGCCCGGAACACCTTGACGTGCGCGGCGAGTCCCAGCTCGGCCACGATCCCGGAGACGTCGACCTCGCCCGGGGCCACCCACAGGCCGCTGAACAGGGGGCCGAACCCGGCCCAGGTCAGCTGGGAGCGCAGGTCGTGGCGCTGTCGCTGCCAGGATTCGGGCAGGGAGAAGCCGAGCAGGGACCAGGTGCCGTCCCAGTCCCGGTTGACCGCGCCGGTCTTCCACATGCGCCGTTCGCCGTCGCGCAGGATCGCCTCGGAACGCTCGGTCAGCCCGAAGTACATGCGCCGGCCCTCCCGTTGGCGCCGCAACAGGTCGCGGTTGACCATGCGGGTGAGCGTCGAACGGGTCGCCTGCTCGCCGACCCCCGCGCGCGAGAAGACCTCGATGACGCTGCCCGAGTAGACGCAGACACCCCGGCCCAGCACCTGGTCTCCGAGGAAGGTGAGCATCAACGACTGCGGGCGCGGGGCGGTGTCAGTGGGCACGGGCTCACGGTACGACGCCGAAGCCCGCGGCGGGACGGCCGACGGGGTCGCGCACGCCCGGCCGGTCACGAGGACGGCTCGAAACTTTCTCTCCGGCCTCCGAATGATGCGAGACGGATTGACGCCGCGCCCGGGGCTCCTATCATCCACACCGTCCGAAGCACCGAAGTCCGTTCGACACATCGAACATCACATGTGTCATGGCCCCATCAGATGCGGAGAACCGTGAACCCCTTGACCAGACTCATCCGGCGCCGCGCCTCGGCGTTGGGCCTGGTGGCCGCCGCCGTACTGCTGGCGACCGGCACCGCCACCGCCGCGACGCCCGGAGACTTCGGTGCCCGGACCCCCGCGCACCGGACCGCGAGCGCGCACCCCGCCTCCTCGGCGGCAGCCCTGCCGGGCAGCTTCTCCTGGAGTTCCAGCGGCCCCCTGATCGCCCCGAAGCCGGACTCGACCCACAACATCGCCGGGCTCAAGGACCCGTCGGTCGTCTATTACAACGGCAAGTACCACGTGTTCGCCAGCACGGCGAGCGCCTCGGGATACAACCTGGTGTACCTGAGCTTCAGCGACTGGTCCCAGGCCGGTTCGGCCACCCACCACTACCTGGACCGCAGCGCGATCGGCACCGGGTACCGGGCCGCTCCCGAGGTGTTCTACTACGCCCCGCAGGGCCTGTGGTACCTCGTCTACCAGACCGGTAACGCGTCGTTCTCCACGAACCCCGACATCGGCAACCCGAACGGCTGGAGCGCTCCCCGCACCTTCTACGCGTCGATGCCGGACATCATCAGGCAGAACATCGGCAACGGCTACTGGGTCGACATGTGGGTGATCTGCGACAGCGCCAACTGCTACCTGTTCTCCTCCGACGACAACGGTCACCTGTACCGCTCGCAGACGACCGTGGCGCAGTTCCCCAACGGTTTCACCAACACCGTCATCGCCGCCCAGGACTCCAACCGCTACGCCCTGTTCGAGGCCGCCAACGTCTACAAGGTGCAGGGTTCCAACCAGTACCTGCTGATCGTGGAGGCGATCGGGTCGGACGGACGGCGTTACTTCAGGTCCTGGACCGCCTCCTCGCTCGCCGGTTCGTGGACGGCGCTGGCCGCCACGGAGAGCAACCCGTTCGCCCGGGCGAGCAACGTGACCTTCCCGGCCGGATCCTGGACCAGGGACATCAGTCACGGCGAGATGATCCGCGCCGGCCATGACCAGACCCTGACCATCCCGGCGTGCCGACTCCAGTACCTCTACCAGGGTCTCAACCCGGGCGCGAGCGGCGACTACAACAGTCTGCCCTGGCGTCTCGGCCTGCTCACCCAGACCAACTCGACCTGCTGACGGGCGGGCCTGCCCCGGCCAGGGGCAGGCCCGGCTCACGCCTGGGGGCGCGTCCCGTCGATCGCGATACGCCGTCCGTGACGGGAGTGCGGGTAGTAGTCCCAGACGGCGTGGTGCTGGACGCAGCGGTTGTCCCAGAACACCAGCGTCTCGGGCTGCCAGCGGACGCGGCAGTGCAGCAGCGGGGTGCGGGCGATGTGCTCGTACAGCATGGTGAGCAGCGCCGCGCTCTCGGCCGCGGACAGCTGCGGGATGTGCGAGGTGTAGGGGCCGTTGACGAAGAGGAGTTCCCGGCCGGTGTCGGGGTGGCGGACCACGACCGGGTGTTCGTTGCGCGGGACGTCGTACTCGGCGGGCGGCATCTGGCCCTGCGCCAGCCAGGGACGGGCTCCGTCGTGGACGGCGGTCAGCCCCCGCAGGAACGTCTTGAGCGCGGGCGACAGCATGTCGAAGGCGAGGTGCATGTTGGCGAACAGGGTGTCGCCGCCGCTGCCGACCTCCGGGACACGGGTGAGGTGCAGCATCGAGCCGAGCGAGGGCTCGGGGTCGGCGGTGCCGTCGGCGTGCCAGCCGTTGCCGGCGACCTCGCGGGAGTTCTTGTCGGCGCTGATCTCCAGGATGTACGGGTCGGCGTCCTCGGCGGGCAGCGCCACCGGGTGCAGCGGCCCGAAGAGGCCGGCGAACCGTTTGTGGTCGTCGGGTGTGAGGTGCTGGTCGCGGAAGACGAGCACGTGATGGGTGAGGAACGCCTGCTTGATCTCCTTCTCCTGCTGGGGCGACAGCTCCCGTGACAGGTCGAGGCCGGCTATCTCGGCGCCGAGCAGCGGGGTCAGGGGGTCGACGGTGAAGCTGTCGTAGGTCTCCGCGGGGCGGGTGGTGACGCGCTCGACGGCGTCCAGTGCGAACTGCTCCATCAGGGGCTCCTGTTCGGTGGGGCGATGGGGTGCGGCCGACCGTGAACACGGGGAGGGCGCGCGCGGGAACCGCGGTCAGAGGGTGGATGTCATGGCGCGCCGGTCACAGTCCGCGGGCCGGCAGGCCGGCGGACCGTGCGGTGCGAGACGTCGTGTCGTCGGGCCGGTGGCGGGTGCCGTTCCTCGGGGTGAACGGAGGCGCCCCCTCGTTGATCAACTCGGCGATGTGCTCGGCGTGCCGGCCGGTGACGATCTCGTAGTGCGTGGCGTCGACGTGGTGGACGGGTGAGCCGTCCGGCAGGAGCGCGCGCCACTCCCCCGCCGCGTGCTGTCGCGGAGCCGGCGCCGGCAGGTCGGTCACCGGCCGGTCGGCCAGCCACACGGTGGTGGGCGTCCGGAGCAGCCGCGGCGGGGTGTGCGCGGCCATCGCGGCGAGGTTCGTCCGGCAGCAGCGGGCGAGGCGTTCGGCGTACGCCTGTGCGGGGCCGGCGAGCGAGGTGGAGGCGGCGTTCTCGCGCGCGTCCTGGGCGTCGCGGGTCGAGTCCGGCGTGGCCCTGTCTCGCGCGTCGTCGGCATCGCCGGGGGTGAGGGGGTCGTTGCCCCGCAGTTCGTGGGCGAAGACCGTCCGCAGGTCGTGGTCGTCGTAGCTGTTCAGCAGCGCACCGGCGCCGGGGGCGGGCGGGTCGAGGAGGTACAGCGCCTCGGCGGGCCGGCCGGCCGCTTCCGCCTCGGCGGCCATGGACAGCGCGATCCAGGCGCCGAACGACCAGCCGGCGAACCGGAACCGCGTGTCGGGTCCGGGGAAGCGGGCCCGTACGGCGGCGAGGTAGCGGGCGGCCCGCTCGTCGACGGACCGGGCCGGCAGGCCGGGGTCCCGCAGGGCGGGGTCGGGGATCAGGCAGACCGTGGTCCGGGGGGCGAGCGCCGACACCAGCGGCCGGTACGCCTGGATGTCACCGCCGACCGGATGGACCAGGCACAGCACCTCGCCGCCTTCGCCCGGCTGCCACACCTCGACGCTCACCGTGTCGTCGCCGCTGTGCTCGCCGTCGTCCCGGGGGCTCACGGAGGGGGCGAGGTGGGCGAGGATCTCGTTGAGGCTCACGCGGTGGCCGAGGCGGGAGAGGTCGATGTCGACGCCGTGGCGGCGCTTCACCTCCGACAGGAGATCCAGCAGCGTGAGGGAGTCGGCGCCGAGGTCGTACAGGGAGGCGTCCGAGTCCAGGGCGTCGACGCCCAGCAACCGCCGTACGATGTCCGTCACTTCCTCCGGATGCTCCCTGACGTCGGCGGCGACGGCCTCGCCCGGAGCGGATGCGGCCGCTGTCGGGGACGCCGGCGCGGGCTCGTAGAAGAAGCGGGCCTCTTCGGGGGCGGTGGTGGACACCAGCAGGTGCGGGAGCTGGAGTTCGACGGCGTCCTCGAACACCTCCAGGGCTTCGGCGGTCGAGAGCCCGACCCGCAGGTGCGCCTGGTGGCGGGGGTCGGACCGGAGGGAGTCGAGGGCCATTCCGGTGTCGCGCCACACGTCCCAGCCGATCCCCAGCCGTACGGTGCCGGATGGGTCGGCGGGCCCGTGGTGGGCGAACGCGTCCAGGACGCCGGCACAGGCCGCGTAGTCGAACTGGCCGACGCCCCCGAACAGGGACGACAGCGACGAGCAGTAGACGGCGTAACGGGGACGGTGCTCGGCGATCAGCCGCTCGGTCAGGAGGGCGGCACGGAGTTTGGCCTGCGTGGCGTGCAGCAGCAGGTCGCCGTCCCGGCGGGCGAGCAGTCCTCCGGCCGCGGTGCCGACGGCGTGGATCACGCCGTCCAGCCGTCCGAGGTGCGGTGCCAGCCGTTCCCGTACGGCGTCGAGGGCGTCCTCGGCCAGGTCGGCCCGCACGACGGTGACGCGGGCGGACCAACGCTCCAGGGCGGACGGCAGCGCCGGCCGGCGGGCGAGCAGGACGACATGTCCGTCGGTGCGCTCCAGCAACCAGGCCGCCAGGGAGGTCCCGATGCCTCCGGTGCCGCCGAGGACCAGATGGGTGCCGGTCGCGCCGGTGAGCGTGGTGGGAGCCTGCGGGTGCGGGCGGGGCACCGGCCGGACGGCGGGACGCCACCAGTAGCCCTGGCGCAGGGCGAGACGCGGCTGCCGTTCGGGGACCTCACGCGTGTCGTCGAGGACCTGCGGCAACAGGTGCGCCCAGTCGACCGGTTCGGGGGTGGGCAGGTCGACCCAGCGCGCGTCCAGGCCGAGTTCCTGCCGGGGCACCTCCACCGCGCCCGCGAGCAGACCCAGTTCGGGCCGGCGCACCCGCCCGGTCACCGGCTGGGCGCCGTGCGAGAGCCACCACACGCGCGGCCTGCGCCCCTCCGGGAGGTCGGCCAGCGCCCGGCACAGTGCGGCCGGGGTGTCCAGGCACGCCCGGCGGGCCGCTCGCAGCGACGGTTCGCCGACCCTGCCGGTGACGGCGAGCGGCAGCGCGTGCAGCCAGTCCCACCCGTCCTCGCCGCCGTCCCGCACGGCTTGCAGCAGGCGCGTCAGCGAGGCGGGATCGGCGGGGTCGACCTCGTAGCGGTCCGGTGCGAGCCGGGCGTAGGCGGGGCCCGGGGTGACGTGCACGACGCGGGCGTACCGCTCGGTGAGTCGGCTCCACCCGGCCGGCGGGAGGGCGGCCTCGGAGACGACGACCACCAGGCGCGCGGCCCGGGTTCCGGTGGCGGGGAGGGCCCTTTGGGTGCGCGCCCACTCGGTCTGGTGCAGCCACCGGTCCAGGGGCGCCCTCGACGGCGGGGTCTCCTGCCGGGCCGGGGAGGCCACGGCCCCGGTTCCGGTCGTGGCGGGCCCGTCGCTCGCGGGCCCGGCCGGGGCGCGGGGGAAGTCGTGGTCGGTGAGATCGAAGGCGGGCGGGGGAAAGTCCCAGGGAGCCGGTGCCGTCGCGGGACCGGTCTGCCCGTCCTCGGCCGCCCCCACCGCACAGGAAAGCTCCGACTCCCGCCCGGGGAACGGGAATTGTGCCTGCCGATCGGCGACGGGCGGGCGCGTGGGTGTGCCGCCCACCGTGCGCAGCCAGACCACCGCGCTGTCGGCGTCGGGGCAGAGCGCCGCCGCCCGGTGGCGCAGCGCGGGCCGGCCCGCCTGGAGGTGGCGCAGGACCTGGGGGTACGTCTCCGGTCGGGCCGCGAGATAGTCGGCGACGCGTTCGGCGTCCGCGCGCAGGGCGCTCTCACTGGCGCTCGACAGGACGAGCCGCGGCGAGTCCACCGGGGCCGGAGCGGGGGCGGTGTCGCCGGGGTGTTCGAGGACGAGGTGGGCGTTGGTGCCGCCGATTCCGAAGCTGCTGACCGCGGCGACGCGCGGCCGGCCCGCGGGCCATGGCTGGGCGGCGACCGGTATGTGGAAGGGGCTCAGGTCGTCGCCGATCTCCGGGTTGAGGCGGCGGAAGTCGACGTTCGGCGGGATCACCCCGTGATGGACCGCCAGCGCGGCCCGCACGAGTCCGACGACGCCCGCCGCGGCACCCAGGTGCCCGATCTGGCTCTTGACGGAGGACAGGGCGCAGGACGCGGAGTCGGCGAGGCCGAACGCCTGGCGCAGTGCGCCCACTTCGACGGGGTCGCCGAGGCGGGTGCCGGTGCCGTGCGCTTCGACGTATCCGATGTCGGCGGCGACGCGCCCGCTGCGCCGCAGGGCGGTCCGGATGACCTCCCGCTGTCCGGCGACGGAGGGCGCGCTGTAACCGAGCTTGTCCGAGCCGTCGTTGTTCAGGGCCGAGCCGGTGATGACCGCGTAGACGGTGTCGCCGTCGAGCCGTGCCCGGCGTAGGGACTTGAGGACGACGACGCCGACTCCGCTCGCGCCGACCGTGCCGGCCGCGTCGTCACTGAACGGTCTGCAGTGGCCGTCCGGGGAGAAGATGTGCTGCGGGCGGTACACGTATCCGTCGGTGAGCTGGGTGTCGACGAGGACTCCCCCGGCGAGCATGACGTCGGCGTCGCCCTGCCGCAGCAGTCCGGCCGCGACATGCACGCCCACCAGGGAGCTGGAGCAGGCCGCCTGCACGGTGAACGCCGGTCCGGTCAGGCCCAGATGGTAGGCGGTCTTGGTGGCCAGGAAGTCCTTCTCGTGGTGCAGCGCCATGCGGAAACCGTCGGGCAGGTCGGCGGGATCGGCCTCGCGCAGCATCGCCTGGTAGTAGGTGTTCTCGCCGCAGCCGGCGATCAGGCCGACGCGGTGGGCGGCCGGGTCGGCGATGCCCGCGTGGGCGAGCGCCTCGACGCAGCTCATCAGCAGGTGCCGCTGCTGCGGGTCCATCAGCCGCGCCTCCTGGCGGCTGATGCCGAAGCGGTCCGGGTCGAAGGCGAGCAGGCCGTCCATCTGGCTGCGGGCCCCGACGAGTCCGTCCGCCGCGGGAAAGTGCTCGACGCCCCGTGCGCCCGTTTCGACCAGCCGCCAGAAAGCGGCCAGGTCCCGGGCTCCGGGCACCCGGACCGCCATGCCGACGACGGCGACGGCATCGTCCGGCGCGTGCTCCCGCTCGCCCAGGACCCCGGTGGTGGCGGGCGCCGGGTCGGGCCCGTCGAGGAAGCGGCTGAGCCGGCGGACGGTGACGTGCTCGAACAGGTCGGCCACGGTGAAGGTGAGACCGAGTTCGGCGCGGCAGCGCAGGTGGAAGCGCATCAGGTCCAGGCTGCTCGCCCCGGCGTCGAAGAAGCGCTGGTCGGGCGCCACGGGATGGCCGGTGGCCGTCTCGAACAGCTCGCACAGACGGGCCTCGCGCGCCGAGGCTGCGCCGGGTGGCATCGCCTCGGTGGCCCGCAGTGCGCGCCCGCTCGGGGCGGCGCGGCGGTCGAGCTTGCCGCTGGGGGTGCGCGGCAGGGCGTCCGCCCGGCGGTAGTCGCGGATCCGTACGTGCGGGGGCAGCAGTGCGGCGAGGTGGCGGTCGAGTTCACCGGGGTCCGGGTCGTCGCCGCGGATCCGCAGTACGGCCACCAGTCCGTCGCCGTCCCGCACCACCAGGGCGGCCATGATCCGGGGGTGCCGCGACAGGGCGGCCTCGACCTGCCCCAACTCCAGCCGGTGTCCGCTGAGTTTGATCTGCTCGTCGCGGCGGCCGTCGTAGTGCAGCAGGCCGTCGGTGTCGAAGTGGGCGTGGTCGCCGCTGCGGTAGAACGTGCCGAGCCCCGGCAGGTCGGTGAACCGCTCGCGGTTGAGGTCCGGGTCGCCGAGATAGCAGGGGGCGGTCATGGGACCGCCGATGAGGAGGTCTCCGGTGGCACCCGGCGGGAGGGGGGCACCGCCGGTGTCGACCACCCGCAGGACGGCGTTGGCCACCGGCCGGCCGATCGCGGGACGCGCCGGCCACAGCGCGGGATCGCCCTCCAGGCACAGGCTGCTGACGACATGGGTCTCGGTCGGCCCGTAGTGGTTGAACAGCCGGGCGGCGGACAGGCCGGAGAACCAGCGGCGGATGGCGTCGGTGCAGACGAGCTGCTCCCCCGCGGTGACCACCTCGCGCAGCCGGGAGGGGAACACGCCGAGGTGAACGCCGTGTTCGGCGAGCAGTTGCAGGGCGACGTACGGCAGGAAGAGCCGTTCGGCGCCGGTGGTCTCCAGTTGGTGCAGCAGTGCGGGCAGGTCCTGGCGCCACTCGGGACGCACCAGGTGCAGATGGCCGCCCGTGCACAGCGTGGTGAGGATCTCCTGGAAGGACACGTCGAAGGAGAGCATCGAGAACTGCTGGGTGGTCGCGGCGCCGCCCAGTCCGCCTGCCTCGCTCTGCCAGTGCACCAGGTTGCACAGGGTGCGGTCGGGGACGTCGACACCCTTGGGCGTGCCCGTGGAGCCGGAGGTGAACAGCGTGTACAGGGGGCGCAGTCCGTCGTGCCGGGGTGGCACGGGCTGTGGGCCGGGGGGTGGTGCGTCGGACAGGTCGACCGTGTGCCGAGGCAGGGCGGGCGGGGCGATCGCGTCGACGTCGTGGTCCCCGCCCGGTGCCACCAGGACGCACAAGGGGTCGACCTGGCGCAGGATCCGGCGCAGGAGGTCCGCCGGGTAGGCCGGGTCGAGGGGGACGACGGTGATGTTCAGGCGGGCCGCCGCCAGCAGTGCCACGATGTGCTCGGGTGACGGGGTCAGGTACAGGGCGACGCGGGCCGGCGCCGCGGGGTCGGCCGGCAGCGGGTGCCGGGACCGCAGCTGGTCAGCCAACCTGGCGGCCTGCGCGTCGAGTTGGGCGTAGGAGAGGGTGCGGTCCGCTCCGGTGACGGCGGGAGCGTCCGGTGTACGGCCGACCTGGCGGGCGAAGCCTTCCGCGACCGTCGTGAACGCGGGCGTCAGCTCGGGTCCGCGTCCGTGATCCGGCAGGCTGTGCCGGTACGGACCGACCAGGTCCGCCAGAGTCGTCGTGTTCGCCCCGTCGTTGAGCAGGTCCACACCGCGCCGGAACAACTCGGCCGCCGCCGTGACGCGTTCGGCGTCGATCCGGTCCTCGGCGTACTCCCACAGGCAGTCGAGTCCGCCGTCACGCTCGACGACGGACAGGGTGAGCGCGCACTTGGCCTCCGCCGGTTCGGGCCACAGCGGACGCACCCGGCAGCCGGGCAGCGTCAGCAGGTCGAAGTCGGTGTTCTCCAGGACGAACATCGCGTCGAAGGGCGGCCCGTCCACGCCGAAGGGGTGATCGGCCAGCACGTCGGACAGTGCCACGTCCTGGAGGCTGAGCACGTCGCCGGCCGTCGCGCTCTGGCGCAGCAGTTGGGCGCGGAGCCCCTCCTGCGGGACCAGGTCCGCCGGCAGCAGCACCGTGTTGGCGAACATGCCGACGGTGTCCTCGATCTCCGCCACGGGGCGTCCGGCGACCGGTGCGGCGATGAGCGGGCGGGTCGCGCCGGTCACTCCGTACAGGCTCCAGGAGAACACCGCGAGCAGCAACTGGAAGCGGGTGAGACCCAGTTCACCGCCCAGGCGGTCCAGACGCACTCGCTGGTGCTCGTCGAGCACGGTGACGCGCAGCCGCGCCCGGCCGCGTGCCGCTCCCGAGTGCGGGGCGAACAGCGGTTCCGGCGGGTCGAGTCGTGCGTAGAGGCGTCGGAGTGCGGCCCGCTGGTCACGGTAGGCGGGACTGCTGTGCCACTGCTGTTGCCACAGGGCGTAGTCGGCCGGGGTGACGGACGGATCCGCCGGAGTGGCGGCTGGAGCAAGAGGAGCGGCGGCCGGCCCGGTTGAGGCGCCGGGCAGGCCGGAGTCATGCAGGGGGCCGGCGTTGCCGGTCGTCGGGGCGTAGGTGGTGGACAGTTCGCTCAGGAGAACGTTCAGCGACCAGCCGTCGACCGCGATGTGGTGCAGGTGCAGCAGGAGGACGCGGCCGTCGGCACCGTCGAGCAGGCCCGCCCGCAGCATGCGTCCCCCGGCGAGATCGAAGGCCGGGGCGAAGAAGCGGGCGGCGGCCTCCCGCCAGTCCTCGCCGTCGCGGACGTCAGCCGGCTGCCAGGGGTCGTAGGGTTCCCCGATCGTCTGGAGCAGCCCGTCGGCGGTGGCGTGGAAGCCGGTGCGCAGCGCCGGATGCCGTCGCACCAGCCGGTCCAGTGCCGCGCGCAGCGCGTCCTCGTCGACCGCGCCGTCCAGCCGGAAGGCGAGCGGCACGTCGTAGGCGCGGCTGTGCGGGTCGCGGCGGTGCAGCAGCCACAGGCGCTGCTGCTCCGAGGTGGCCGGAGCGCTCCGCCGTCCGGTCGGTGCGGGCGGCGGCGGATACAGCGGCCCGGCGCCGCCGGTGGCGGCCGTGACGGCGTCGGCGAGGGAGGCGAAGTCGGCGCTCAGGACCAGCGACTGGGGGACGTCCGCCTGGAAGGCTCGGCGGATCTCGAAGCGCAGCCGCAGCGCCTTGAGGGAGTCGCCGCCGTTGGGTACCCATCGGTCGTCGGGCCGCAGGTCGCGGACGTCGAGAATCCCTTCGGCGAGCTGGAGCAACTTCCGCTGCTGTGCTGTCACTTCGGTGCTCGCACCGGTCGGTGTGCGGCGCCACGGCTGCGTGTGCGCGTTCAGCAGGGCGGATTCGTCGACCTTGCCGTTGGCGGTGCGGGGCAGCGCGTCCAGAAGGTGGGTGCGGTGCGGCCGCATGTACGGCGGGAGGGTCGCCGTGAGGTGCCGGTCGTACTCCTCCAGGGTCAGGTCCGAGCCCAGGACCAGGTGGGCGAGGAGTTCGTGGGCGCCGTCGGCGTCGCGGCGGGTGCAGACGTGGGCCTGCCGTACGGCCGGGTGGGCGGCCAGCTGGCGCTCCACCTCACCCGGTTCGACGCGGAACCCGCGCACCTTGACCTGCCGGTCGGCCCGGCCGACGAAGGTGATGAGACCGTCCGCGTCACGGCGGGCGAGGTCACCGGTGCGGTACCAGCGCTCGCGGCCCCCGTCGTGCCATGCCAGCCGGACGAAACGGCGCTCCGTCTCCTCTGGCAGATTGCGGTATCCGGCCGCAAGTCCCTCGCCGCTCAGATGGAGTTCGGCGACCTCGTCCGTTTCGGCCGGCCGGGAACCGTCGGCGACCAGCAGGGCACCGGTACCGGGCAGGGGTCGGCCTACGGGCACGACGTCACCGTCGAATCCGCGCGGAACGGGGTGGCACAGCGCGAACGTCGTGGCCTCGGTCGGGCCGTAGACGTTGACGAGTTGGGTCGCGCTCGCCGGATTGTCGCGGTACCAGCCGCGGATCCGGGCGGCGTTGAGCTGCTCGCCGCCCACGAGCACCCGGGCGACGGAGTCGAAGCAGTCGGGCGCCTTGTCCACGACGGCGTTGAAGAGCGCGGTCGTGACGAACAGCGTGTCGATGCGGGTACGGCGCAGGGTGTCGGCCAGCAGACGCGGGTCCTGGGTCTGCTCGTCGCTCAGCACGACACAGGTGCCGCCGGTCAGCAACGGCACCCAGATCTCGAAACTCAGCGCGTCGAACGCCGGGTTGGACAGGCTCGCGCACCGTGCGCCTGCCGCCGGGCGGAGGGGTCCGGGACTCGCGAGGCGCAGGATGCCTGCGTCCCCGACCTCGACCCCCTTGGGCATGCCGGTGGTACCGGAGGTGTAGAAGAGGAAGGCCGCGGGTGCGCCGGCTGGAGAGTCCGGGCCGTCGGCTGAACCGTCCATGGCGGATGGCGGGTTGCCGTTCGAGGTGGAGAGCAGGTCGGCCGCGCTCACCCGCGTGACCGAAGGGGTGTGGGGGCTGCCGGCCGGGTCGTCGTGGACGAGGGCCACGGCGCCGGAGTCGTCGAGGATGTGGCGGCGGCGGCCGGCCGGGCTCTGCGCGTCGAGCGGCACCACGGTCGCCCCGGCGCGGCGGATGCCGAGCATGACGCACACGAGTTGCCAGGACCGCGGCAGACAGACCGCGACGGCCTGGCCGGCGAGCACTCCGCGCGCCCGCAGACCGTGGGCGACGATTTCGCTCAGGCGGTCCAGTTCGGCGTAGTCCAGCACGTGTTCACCGTCCGCGACGGCGGGCGCGGCCGGGCCGCGGCGTGCCTGGGCGAGCACGGCGCCGGCCAGTGTCCGGGCGGGAGAGGCGGTGTTCCCTGTCATCGCGCCCGCCCTCCCACGACGGTCGACGCCGCGGCGAGCACGGCGAGTTCGCTCTCGATCTGCCGGGCCACGCACGGCACTCCCGCGCTCTCCAGCACCTCCCAGTGGTCGCAGTCCAGTGGCTCGACCCGGAAGTGGCCCTGGGCGCGGCGCCGCCAGAAGTCGCGCACCTCGGGCAGGAGGGACGGATCGGCGTCGCCGCCGACGGCCTGGACGAGGGTCAGCCGGGCCGCGGAGGGCGCCGGAAGGTGCTCGCGGGCGGTCATCCGGTTGTGGTTGTAGATCCGGTGGTACCGGTCGATCTGCTCGTCGTCGATGCCCGGGTACATGCCGTTGAACTTCACGAGCTTGTCCCTGAACTCGGCCAGGTCCACCGGGCCGACGGCGGCCCGGGCGGCGGGGTCGTCGGTGGCCTGGGTGTCCAGGAGGACGACACTGACGTCCTCGCGGCCCGCCCACGCCAGGCGGCGGCCCATCTCGTGCGCGACGAGTCCGCCGTACGACAGACCGGTCAGGACGAGCGGGCCGGGACCGAGCGGTTCGACGAGCCGGAGATAGTGCTCCGCCATCACCTCGACGGTGGGCAGGAAGTGTTCACCGGGGTTCACGCCCGGCGCCTGGACGCCGTACAGCCCGACGCTGCCCGGCAGCGCCTTGGCCAGCGCGAGGTAGCAGAACGCGGTACCGCCCGCGGGGTGGACGCACACCACGTGCCCGCCGCCGTCGCCCTGCCTGAACGCGATCAGCTGACTCGGCGGCGGTCCCGACGTGCCCTGCCGGATCAGGCCGCCGAGATCCTCGATGGTGGGGTGCAGCATGATGTCGCGGACCGGGAGCGTGGCCCCCAGGGCTTCGCTCACGGCGTGGGCCATCTTGATGGCCGACAGGCTGGTGCCGCCGAGGTCGAAGAAGCTGTCGCGGACGCCGATGTCGGTGTGCAGCAGGATCGACCGCCATATCTCGTACAGCGTCAGCTCGATGTGGTCGCGGGGGCTGGCGGTGTTCACCTGGGTGGGCGCCGCCTCGTCCGCGTGACGCAGCAGGGCCTCCCGGTCGAGTTTCCCGCTCCGGCTCAGCGGCAGGGAGGGCAGGTCCACGACGAGCGCGGGGATCATGTAGTCCGGCAGGCGCTCGGCCAGCGCGGCGCGCCATTCCCGAGGGGACCGGCCGGGGGCGTCGCCGCGGCCCACGCCCGCCACCAGGCGCAGGCCGCCCGGGGCGTCCCGGTCGGCCAGGACGGCGGCCTCACGGACTCCGGGGACGTCCAGCAGGGCGGCCTCGATCTCGGCCGGTTCGATGCGGAAACCCCGCAGCTTCACCTGGTCGTCGGCCCGTCCCAGGTAGACGGCGTTCCCGTCGGGCAGACGTCTGGCCAGGTCGCCGGTGCGGTAGACGCGCTCGCCGGGGACGAAGGGGTCGGGCAGGAAGCGTTCGCCGGTGAGATCGGGACGATGGAGGTAGCCCGCGGCGAGGCTCGCCCCGCCGAGGTATACCTCGCCTGCGACCCCGGCGGGCACCGGCTGCATCCGTTCGTCCAGCAGATACATGCGGGTGCCCGCGAGCGGACGTCCGATGGGGCAGGGCCGGTCCAGCGGCTGCGGGTCGTAGTAGGCGGTGCTGTAGAGCGTCGCCTCCGTCGGGCCGTATCCGAAGCAGACCCGCAGGCCGGCCAGGTACTGCCCCATCCGGTGCAGGGCGCTCTCCGGCAGGGACTCCACGCCGGTCAGCAGGTGGCGCAGGGCGAGGCCCGCCAGCCGTTTCTCCGGGTCCTCGTCGATCCAGCGGACGTAGGCCGGAGGCAGGAACGCCTGCACGACCCGGTGTTCCCGCATCCAGCGCATCAGCGCCTCCGGGTCCGTACGCAACTCGTCGGGTACGACGTGCAGTTCGGCGCCGGTCGTCAGCGGCAGCAGCAGCTCGTGCACGGAGGCGTCGAACCCGATGCTGGACCACGCGGACGTGACCTCACCCGGGGTGCGGCCCATGCGGGTCAGCCAGTTGTCGAAGAGGTTGATGACACTGCCGTGGGTGACGGCGACACCCTTGGGTCTGCCGGTCGAGCCGGAGGTGTAGATCACGTAGGCCAAATCGGAGTGATCCGGTGCTATGTGAGGTGCTGTGTCAGTGGTGGCCTCGGCTTCGACGTCCCTCAGGGGAAGCCATACGGCGGGATGGTCGTCGGGGTCGGCGCCGGCGGGGCCGCGGAGGCGGCCGGGTTGGTCGGTGGAGTCCGGGCCGGCGGAGTTCCGGGGGCCGTCGGGACGGTCGGCAGGGTCCGGGGCCGCGGGGTTCCGGGGGCCGTCGGGACGGTCGGTGGGGCCGGGGCCGACGGGGCTGCGGGGGCCGTCGGGACGGTCGGTCAGGACGAGGGCGGGGAGGGCGTCCGCCACCATGGCGTCCAGTCGGCGCCGGGGCTGCGCAGGGTCGAGCGGGAGATAGGCCGCACCCGACTTGAGTACGCCGAGCACGCCCACGACGAGGTCCGTCGAACGTCCGGCGTGCAGTCCCACCACCTCTCCGCGGCCCACCCCACGGGCGCGCAGGGCCTGGGCCAGCCGGTTGGCGCGCCGGTCCAGGGAGGCGTAGTCCGAACGCTCCTCCCCGCACACCAACGCGTGCTGCTCCGGGCGGAGTCGGACCTGCTCGTCGAAGCGTGCGAGAAGTCCGGGCGTACGGGCGAAAGTGGACGGGCCGCGTCCTTGGGCAGCGCCATCGGCGATCCCCGCTGTGGCGTCCCCCTCGGCCAGTAACCGCAGCCGCTCCTCGGCGTCCACGAGTTCCAACGCGGCGATCTCCGTGTCGGGCCGCTCGGCGATGTCGGCCAGCAGATGGCGCAGATGCCGTACGAAGCGTCGTGCGGTGTCCTGGTCGAAGAGGGCGCGCGCGTAGTCGAGGTGGCCGACGACTTGCCCGTCCGACTCGGTCAGCACCAGTGCCAGGTCGAACTTCGCCGGGGCGTGGGGGATGTCGAGGGGTTCGACGTCGATGCCCGGCAGGTCGGTGAGGTCCCGCCGCTCGGGCTGCCAGGCGCACATCGTCTGGAACAGCGGGGTGTGGGCCACGCTGCGCGGCGGGTTGACCAGTTCCACGACACGTTCGAAGGGCAGGTCCTGGTGGTCCAGGGCGGCGCGCAGCACGGCGCGCACCCGCTCCAGGGCCGTGGCCGCCGTAGGAGTGCCCGACAGATCGACGCGCAGCGGCAGGGAGTTCACGAAGAAGCCGATGGTCCCGGACGCGTCGCGGTGCCGACGGTTCGCTGTCGGAGTGCCCACGACCAGGTCGGTGCTCCCGCTGAGCCGTGACATCAGCACGGTCCAGCCGGTCAGCACGGCCACGAACAGGGTGCCGCCGTGACGGCGGGCGAGAGCGCGCAGCGCGGCGGTGAGCTGGGCGTCGAGGGTGAACTCGACCCGCGCGCCCCGCAGGTCCTGTTCGGCGGGGCGCGGCCGGTCAGCGGGGAGCACGGACAGCGGCGGTGCGTCGCGCAGCTGCTCCTGCCAGTACGCGGCCTGGTCGGCGAGTTCACCGCCGAGGACGCGCTCGCGCTGGGCCCGGGCGTGCTCGGCGTAGTCCAGGGCGAGCGGCGGCAACGGGTCGGCTCCGCCGCCGAGCAATGCGGTGTAGACGAGACCGAGTTCACGCATCAGCACGTTCATGGACTGGCCGTCGAAGATCGTGTGATGCATCGTCATCAACAGCACGTGGTGATCGTCGGCGAGTGTGACGAGCCGTCCACGGCAGAGGGGACCTCGCGCGAGATCGAACGGGTCGGAGGCCTCCGCCAGGCGCAGGGCGTCGAGTCGGCTTCTCGCGTCGGGCAGGCTGGTCAAGTCGTCGGTGCACAGCGGGAATCCGGTGCCCGGTGCGTCGACGTGCTGGAAGACCTCGCCGTCCACGGCGAGGAGGCGGGTGCGCAGGGCCCCGTGGCGTGCGAACAGCGTGTCGAGTGCCCGGCCGAGCAGCTCACGGTCGAGCGGGCCGCGCAGGGTGAAGGCCAGCGGTTCGTTGTACGCCTCGTTCGCTCCCGGCAACTGGGAGAGGAACCAGAGCCGTTGCTGGGCGAAGGAGGCCGGCGCGAGGCCGGGGTCGCCCTCGCGGGCTCCGGCGCCGGCGTGACCGGCTGCCGTCGAGGGGTCGTGAGCTGACGGAACATGCGGGACGTGGGGCGTGTCTTGCACCGACAAAGCTGGCTCTTCCCGTCTGCAGGGGTACTGGTTGCGAGAGTCACGGACGCTGTGGGGTCGGCACGCGCGGAGCCGGGTCGCGAGGGCGGGGCCGCGTGGGCCGGCCCCCACAAGAGGTCGGCGGGAACCCCGGTCGGGGGTGCCCGCGCGGAGCGGTGTCAGGAGGCGCGGCGGGGCGGGCTGTCGGGCGCCCGGTCGGGTGCGCGACGGAGGAGGCGGCCGGCGCCCGGACAGCACGTCGGCCGTCGGCAGGGCAGCGCACGGAGACCGGTCCGTCTCACACGCCGCGGTGAGGTCGTGACAACGTTGCCGCCATGTAACGGACCTCTGCCGAGGCCACCGCCATCCGCCATACCCGGTACCAGCTTCCCTGTTCACGGCACCACACGGGCGTGGTCGCACCATTCGGCTCCGTCGCCGATTCCGGCCACCTGAACGCAACGAGATAATTGATCAGGGAACGGAAGCCTGTCAATGGCCTCCATTTCGATGACCGCCGGATCCCCGAAGCGTCGCTTTTGGGATCGGGTTACGGATTGGGCGGTACTGCACCAAATAAAGGGGGACGGCTCGAGCCGGGTCGACGGCGGCTCCGGGCGGAGCGGCACGTGGAGCGAGATTCACTTCTGCGAGCGTCTAGACGATGGGATGACCCACATGTGCACTGGTGTGTGCTGCGGTTCGAAGCATGCCCGCTGCAATAGCTAACCCTATGGGAGGGAGGTGGGGGCACCACTCCCCCACCGACAGCGACCGCATTCCGAAAGGCCACAGTTTGATGTGCGAGAAGCGTGGGCAGTCATAACGGTTCGCCAAATTGACGAACCGTGGCACTGCTCGGGGAAGGCGAAATGCAAACACGTCGCCAGAATGAAAGTATAAATTCCTCCTTCCGGCTTGCGTGTATCAAAATTTTCGCCATACACATGTCGGCCGAGCGGCCGCGAAGCACCGACTGCGAGCGACCTGACGAGCGGAACGGCGGCCAACAGCCCCTGCACCGTGGGGACGGTGGCCGTACGGGTCATGGTGATCGACTCGACGCCGGGCCAACCCGTCTTGACCGCCCATGAGTTCGCGTGCCTGACGGAGTCGACAGCCTGGCCAGGTGCAGCGGACTGAGCGGGCCGTCGGTGCTGTCGTGGGTGCGGCGGTCGGTGACGCGCTGGGTGCACCGTTCGAGTTCGGTCCTCCAGGTGTGTTCTCCGCCCGGCTCCCCGTTCCGGGGGCCGGTGGCGAGATGTGCGGGGGCGGTGACTGGGGGCCGGGCGAGGCCACGGACGACACACAGATGGCCGTCCTGGTCGCGGAGTCACTGCTTGATCGGGGCGGACTGGACGGACCGGACATCTTCGCGCGCTTCCAGCAGTGGGCGGCGGCCGATCCCAAGGACATCGGCTTGCAGACGGAGGACGTGCTGACCAACGGCATGCCGTGGGATCTGGCCGCCGCGATCCACTTCCAGGTCAACCGGAGGGCCGCCGGCAACGGCTCACTGATGCGGGCGTCGAGCTCCGCGGTGTACTACGCCCGTGCCGGCCGACCGAGCACGATGGACGCGGCCCGCCGCATCGCCGCTCTCGCAAGCCGCTTCCCGCGCCCGCGAGTTCGATCGCCGCCGGGGCGAGGGCGGCGTGGGCGCGGTGCATACAGGTGGGTTCACTCCTGGCGGGGCAACCCGCCCGCGGACCCTGCATGGACCCGCCCGCACACCCGCCGGGGCGACCCGCCCGTGGACCCTGGCGGGTCGACCGACCCGTGGACACGGTGGGCCGACCAGCCGCAGGTCCGGCGGCACGGCCAGCCGCAGTCCCGGTGGCGCATGCCGCGCCCCGCCCGACCGCCGGGCCGTCAGTGGGTGGGTGTCGACGACGAGGAGACCGCCGCCCGGGCCGCGCGTTCGACCAGCGCGATGCCGTCCCGCATGGACGTGTTGCCGTCGGAGAGCACGGCCACGAGGTAGTGGTGTCCGCAGGCCGTGATCCGGCCGACGCTGTTGATGTCCCACAGTCCGGTCGTGTTGCGCTGGAGCCAGCCGTTCTTCAGGGCCGAGCCGGAGTCGGAGGCCGCCGAGACACCCCAGGTCTGGTCGGCGGCTATGTGGTTCATCTGGGTCCGGATGTAGTCCCGCGAGGCCGCGCTCAGTCCGGTCCCCCCGGCCGGTGCGGGCCGGCCGGTGTCGAACACCGCGCGCAGCAGGCGGATCTGGTCGGTGGCCGTGGTCCGGGTGAGCCCCCACTTGGCGCCCGTCCCTCCCGTGGTCGAGGTCAGTCCGAGCCGCTTGTTCGCCGCCTCCAGTCCGGACGCCATGCCGATGCGCCGCCACAGCGCGTTCGCCGCCGCGTTGTCGCTGCGCTGGATCATCGCTGCGGTCTCGGCCCGCTCCTGCCGGGAGAGCGGACGTCCGGCGTCCTGCGCCTGGAGCAGGGTCGTGGCGAGGATGTCGACCTTGATGATGCTGGCGGTGTCGTAGGGGGTGTCGTCGCCGTAGACGCGCGGCGTGCCGGCCCGGGCGTCCAGGTCGAGCACCGCGGCCGTCACCCGTGCCTTGCCCTGCGGCTGCACCCCCGGGACGCCGGCCACGGCGGTACCGGAGCGCGACGGTCCGGTGGCGGCGACCGCGGGGGCGAGGGCGCCGGCCCCCAGGAACGCGGCCACCGAGCCGGCGAGCAGCGCCGAGCGGACGCCGGTACGCCTGCCGCCGGGGACTCGTATCGGATGGCTCGGCGGGGGTGGCTGGGACGACGGGCGGTACGGCATGGGGGGCCTCGGGGGTTCGTGTACGGCGGTCGGCGGGCCCGCGGGCGTGGCTCGCGCGCGGTGGCGCACGGCCTGCGCCCGCGACTGGGCGCGTGACGGGGCGGACTCTGCGAACGTAGACAAGGAGGCCGCCGTACGACGTAACCGACGTCACGAAAAGCAGTGCTCAGCGGCTTTTGTGAGGATTGCCACGGCATGCCGGTCGAGGCCCGACCGATGACCTCGACCTCGGTTCGGACCCGCACGTTGATACCTTTGCCCAGGTCAAGCGTGGCGCGCCGGCCACGCCTGGCCGTTGCGGGCCGGGCACGTCGGCCGGCAGCGGTGACCGAGTGGCGGAGGGGCCCCCGGCGGGCCCGCTACATGGGATGGGTGGGCTGTGTCGGTCGCTGAGCTGGTCGAGGAGGTCAAGCCGCGGCTGCGCGGCTGGCTGCACGCGGCGATGGCGCCCCTGGTGTGTGTCGCGGGCGTCGTCCTGATCGCGCTGGCTCCGCCGGGCAGGGCCAGAGTCGCCGCCGCGGTCTACACGGCGTGCGGTCTGCTGCTCTTCGCGACCAGCGGCCTCTTCCACCGGGGCAGCTGGTCACCCCGCGTGTACGAGGCCCTGCGGCGCGCGGACCATTCGAACGTGTACCTGCTGATCGCCGGCACGTACACACCGATCGTGGTTCTGGGCCTGACGGGCACGATCCGCACCGTCCTGCTGTGGGAGATCTGGATCGGCGCCGCCGTGGGCATCCTATTCCGCTGCCTGTGGCCGTACGCGCCCCGAGCCCTCTACACGGCGCTGTACATCGCGCTGGGCTGGTCCCTCGCCCCCGCGTTCGGTCCGCTGATCCAGCACGCGGGGGTGACGGTGTTCGCGCTGACCCTGGCCGGCGGCCTGCTCTACACGGCCGGCGGAGTCGTCTACGGACTGCGCCGCCCGGACCCCTCACCGGCCTGGTTCGGCTTCCACGAGATCTTCCACGCCTTCACCGTCGCCGCGTGGATCTGCCAGTACGTGGCGATCAGCCTGCTCACCTACCGGCTGAGGTAGCCGCAGGGCGCCTACCGGATGAAGTGGCCGCCGGGCGCCTACCGGCTGAGATGGCCGCCGGGCGCTCGGCTCACGACAGCGGCTCGTGGCCGGCCACGTCGCCGCCCGGATCGTCCGCCAGCATCACGGAGGCGGTCGTGCGTTTGCCGACCGGTTCGCGGTGCACCTCGAAGCTCTGGCACACCGCCATCACGATCTCCAGGCCGTGCTGACCCACCCGGCCGGGGTCGGCGGCGCGGGCCACTGGCAGCACGGGGGCACTGTCCCAGACCGTGATCTGGACGCTGCCCCCGGCCAGCTCAAGGTCGAGGAGACTGGGGCCTGGCGCGTACTTGCACGCGTTCGTCACCAGCTCACTGACCACGAGCTGTACGACGCCCAGGGCCCGCTCCGACACCGGCAGCCCCTGCTCGGCCTGCACCCGCGTCAGGAACGCGGCGGCGAGATCGCGGGCCCGGGCGACGTCGGGCGGTCTGCCCTCGTACGCCTCCGACACGCGGAGCAGCTGCTCTTCCTCCAGCTGATCCCGTCTCCGGGCAGCCTCGTCCATGGACACCGCCCTCTTCCTGAGCGTCTCTGCTGCTCGGCAACACCTACCCGCGAAGCGAGGTGACAGCAGCCATCACCGGCATCGACCACGGTAACCGGCGAGTGATCCCTTCACTGCCCCGAGGGGGCCGACGACGAACCCGAGGTGACGGGCCGGTTCGGTGATCCGTGCGCATGACGGGAATCCTTTGGGCGCTAGGGTCCTGTCATGCCCCTCGGCGCTGTCGTCTTCGACTTCTTCGGAACTCTCACGCCCAGCACACCGGCGGGCGTCTGGGACGACCACGCGGCACGGAGCGCGGCCCCCCTCGGGATTCCCGCCGGAACGTGGCGTACGGCCCTGGACGCGTCGTTTCCCGACCGGGCGACCGGAAGCATGGGCGACCTGTCGGCGACCTTCCGCACGCTCGCCCTCCGCAGCGGCGTCGTACCGGACGACGAGTCCCTCGCCGCTGCCTGCGCCGCGCGCCTGGCCGCCCAGCGAGAGCTGTTCGTCCTGCGCGAGGACGCGGTTGCGACTCTGACCGCACTGCGCGCCCGGGGCCTGCGCGTGGGTGTGCTGAGTGACTGCACCGCCGAACTGGCCGAGTCCTGGGGGCGGTTGCCGGTGGCCGGACTCGTCGACGCGCGCGTGCTGTCCTGCGAGGAGGGGCGGCGCAAGCCCGATCCCGCGCTCTTCCGTCTCGTCGCCCGCCGTCTCGACGCCGATCCGGCGGACTGTCTCTACGTCGGCGACGGCGGCGGCGGTGAACTCACCGGCGCCGCCGGCTGCAGCATGCGGGCGTTCATGCTCCGGGCCGCTGACTGGGCCGACAACGACGCCCACGCACGCGAGGACGACTGGCCAGGCCCTGCCGTGTCGTCGCTGGCCGACGTCCTCCGGCTCGTGAAGACGTCACCGGGGGCGGACGCACGCTGACGGAGGCGGTCTGCCCCCGGCAGGACCTTCGCGGCACTCGGTCGGGGAGCGGCTCGGCGTAGTGGCGGAACGTGCCGCGCGACCGGTCATGCCTTCGTGGTGTGGCGCCCGTGTGCCACGACCTGGCTCGTGTCCCGCGGACCGCAGCACCCCATGCGCCCCGCCTCCCCCGTGTCGAGGGCGCCGCCCCGCAGCACCCCATGAGGATGCCACCGCCCCGCCCGGCGCCACCCCGCACGCCCACACCTCACGTCAGGTTGAGCCCTCCGTCGAGCATGATGACCTCGCCGGTCAGGTAGCCGCTGGCGATCACCGACGCCACCAGGTCGGCCACGTCGGCGGGCTGGGCCGGCCGGTGCATGGGGGCGCGGTCGCGCCACAGCTCGTGGGCCTGCGCCCAGTCCTTCGTCATCGGCGTGTCGACCAGCCCGGGTGCCACCGCGTTGACCCGCACCTCCGGTCCCAGCGCGGCCGCGAGCAGCCGGGTCACGTGGTTCAGCGCCGCCTTGCTCGCCGCGTACGGCACCGAGGATCCCTTGGGACGCACCCCGGCGTGGCTGGTGACGTTCACGATGCTGCCGCCCGCCGGGGCACGGCGCAGCGCCGGCAGTGCCGTCGTGCACAGCACCCACGGCGCGATCAGGTTGACCTCCAGGAGCCGGCGCCAGTCCTCCGGTGTCGCCGCGGCCAGGTCGTCGTGCGGGATGGGCCAGCTGATGCCGGCGTTGTTGACCAGTACGTCCAGCCGTCCGTACCGGTCGAGCGCCGACCCGACCAGACCCCGGGCCTCCTCCTCCACCGCGAGATCCGCCCGCAGGTAGGCGCCGCCGAGTTCGGCCGCCAGTGCCTGCCCGGCCTCCGTGCTGCTCCGCGAGTGCACGACGACCCGCATCCCGTCCGCGGCCAGCCGCCGCGCGACAGCTTCTCCGATCCCCGAAGTGGACCCGCTGACCAGGGCGACGGGCCGATCCGTCTCTTCCGTCCTCATCCCGCGGATCCTGCCACGCCGTCCGGGCGAGGGGTCGGCCCGGGGCGCGCGGAGGCCGTGAACGAGACTTGGACGAATGACAGTGATCACCACCGAGCGCCTCCGGCTGCGCCCGCTCACCACTTCCGACGCGGACGCCGACTGGTGGGTGCGCCTGCACGCCGACGACGAGGTCAACCAGTTCGTCGGCGCCTACACCCGCGAGCGGGCCGTGAAGCGTCTGCGTGACATCGCACAGCAGTGGGACCAGCGCGGGCACGGCCTGTGCGCCGTCGAACTGAAGGCCACGGGAGAGGCGATCGGCCGGAGCGGGCTGCACTGGTGGGAACAGTTCGACGAGACGGAGATCGGCTGGACGTTCGCCCGCGCGCACTGGGGCAGGGGCTACGCCACGGAGGCGGCCCGCGCGGTTCTCGGGTGGGGCTTCGGCACCCTGGGACTTCCGTTGATCACCGCCATGATCGCTCCCGGCAACAGCGCCTCGATCGCCGTCGCCGGCCGTCTCGGGTTCACGCCGCTCCGCGAGGACGAGATCCTCGGCCGCCCCTGTGTCGTCCACGGCCTGACCCGTGACGCCTACGCCTCAGTCTGAACGCCCGCACCACCAGGGGCAGTTCGGTATCCCCGACGTATCGCCGCACTGGCGACGAGGAAGCCCGGTGGGCGGGGCGTCGGGGGACGAGGCGCGCCGCCGTACGGACGGACGAAGTCGGCACCCCCCGACGACGGCGGCCGGGGCCCGGCGGTGTGCCGGGCCCCGGCCGGGGAGCCGGGGGCCGCTCATGGGCGGGCTCCGTCGGGGGGGCCGTCGTCAGGAGGCAGCCGGGCCGGCGTCCTTGGTGCCGGACAGCTTGGCGAGGAACTCGTGGCAGCGGGCCGCTCGTTCGGAGTCCTGGTCCATGACCGTACGGAAGAACTCGGCGATCTCCTTCTTGTTCGCGTTCTCCGCGTCGCGTACGTACTGGCCGTAGTCGTGACCGGTCTTCAGGGAGTGGCACTGGACGGAGACGAGGTCCGGGTCGTGCTGACGTCACCTGCCACCACCCAGGGCGCGACGATGGTCCACGCGCCGAGGGCCGCGGACGCGCAGGCCATGCTGTGGGTGCGTTCGCAGGCGCGGCCGAAGCCGCCGCTCATCAGCAGGGCGAAGGCGATACCGACGATCAGGTTGTTGACCGTGAGCCTCGACAGGTTGTTGAACCCGGCGATCCACGGCGAGGCCGCCAGGTAGAGGCCGGCCAGGAAGGCCATGGCCTCGATGGCCTGGGCCCGGGGTGTGGTCGCCGCGCGATCGGCCGACTCGTGCCGCAACGCGAGGATGTCGGGATGGGTTTCCATCGACGATCGGGGAGAGGTCGTCACTTCGATCACCTCGGGATCGCTGAGGGGTTTCGTCGAGCTGTGTCACCCGGGTTACCGAACGGTGCTGCTGAACGGCTTCGCTGATGGCGCGAGCACCCCGGAAGGACTCCCGAATCATCCCTTAGCTGGCTTTTATGTACATTTCCCTCCAGGCGGATCCGGGAAGATCACACGGCGACCCCCGTCGGGTCCTCCGCGCCGGACGAGCCGGCTCGCGATCACGTTGCGCTGGATCCCGTTGGCGCCCTCGCCGACGATCATCAGTGGCGCGTCCCGGACGTAGCGCTCGACATCGAACTCGGTGGAGCAGCGGTAACCGCCCTGAATCCGGACGGCGTTGAGCGTGATCTGCAGGGCCGTCTCGAAGGCGAACGGTTTCGCCGTGCCCGCGCCGAGGTGACCTTCGCATAGGCCGTACCCGTACCGGGCGGCCGTCCGCCAGAGGCTCCACCGTTGACAATAGGCAGGTAAATACCTGCATAATGAGCGGGTGAGCCTGGAAGAAGCGAAAGAGATGGACTCGGCCTTCAAAGCCCTGGCCGACCCCACCCGGCGACTGCTTCTCGACCGTCTGCGCGAGCAGAACGGCCAGACACTGCGCGAGCTGTGCGAGCACCTGGACATGGCACGCCAGTCGGCGACACAGCACCTCGACATCCTTCGGCAGGCCAACCTCGTGACCGTCGTACGGCGCGGGCGCGAGCGGCTGCACTACCTCAATCCGGCGCCGATCCACGAGATCGAGGAACGCTGGATCTCCAGCTTCGACAAGCCCCGTCTGCAGGCGATCAGCGCCATCAGGAACCAGGCAGAGGAGTACGCCATGAACGACGGACCCGCCTCCGTACCCACCTACGTCTACGTCACCTACATCCGCGCCAGTGCGGAGCAGGTGTGGCGAGCGCTCACCGACGCGGACCTCACGGCACGCTACTGGGCCCACGCCAACGTCTCGGACTGGCAGCAGGGCTCGACCTGGGAGCATCGGCGCGTCGACGGATCAGGGGCGATCGACGTCGTCGGCAAGGTGATCGAGACCGAGCCCCCGACGCGACTGGTCATCACCTTCGAGGACACCCCCGACGCGCAGCCGCCGAGGGAGCCGTCGGTCGTCACCTTCCTCGTCGAGCCCCACCAGGACATCGTCCGCCTCACCGTGACCCACGAGAGCCTCCCCGACGAGGCGATGCTCAAGGGCATCTCCGCCGGCTGGCCGGCCGTACTGGCGAACCTCAAGTCGCTGCTCGAGACCGGCGAGGTCCTCCCGCAGGCGCCGTGGGAGATGTCCGGCGCGCACGCCTGACACGGCGCTCCGCGCACGGGCACGGGCGCGGTGAGAAAGGAAGACGAACACGTGGACCCCACCCCCCTTCGCGAGGCCTACCGCGCGTTCCTGGACGCCGCCCGGACGGTGGCCGCCTCCCCCACGACCACCGTCCCGCCCCCCGGCGAGTGGAACACGGACCAGATCCTGGCCCACGTGTCGCTGGTCAGCGCGGCCACCATCACCGCCGTCTCCTCCACGGCGTCGGGCGGCGTCACGACGTACGACAACCGTCTGGCCCTGGACACCTGGACCCTCGACCGCGTCATCGCGCTCGCCGGCGGCACCACCGGCCTGCGCGAACGCGTCCGCCACCAGGCGGAGGCCCTGTGCGCACTGAGCGGCCCCACGCTGAGCGACACCGAACTCGACACCCCGCTCCCCGCCCTCCTCCTCTCCCACGACACGGTCCTGGTCAACGGACCCGTACCCCTCCGAACCCTGATCACGGGCCTCACGGAAGTGGAACTACCGGGCCACAGAGCCCAGTTGCTCGCGCTGGTAGCGGGCGGTGAGCGCCCAGTTGACGCGTCGGCCGCGTGCCCCGGGTCGACGCATGCGTCCAAGTACCGGCCGGATATGGACAAACTCGCAGGTTAGAGCGGGGTTGCCGGGGCGTAGACGCAGACGTGGCGGATCGGCAATGGGCCGCGACGACTCATGCCGCCGTGACCGGCTTTCGGACATCGATCACCGCAATGGTGACAACCCGGCACGCCGCCTGGAACGATCACCGCGTACCCGAGCCGCACTCCCATGCCACCCCGCCGCCCACCGGCCCCAGCAGGGCACTGCGCGTCACCGGCAACACGCCCGGCATCTTCACCGTCGACCCCGGCTGTCTCGACCGCTGGAGCCTGGCCTTCTGATCCCGGGCCGACTCACGAGGTCGGGTGGCTCGGCGCCTTCCGCCGGCGCACCGTATGCCGCCGGTGCCGTCACACGGCACGGCCCGGCCGCCACCCCTGTGGGGCGGCGGCCGGGCCGTGGCCTGCTCGTACCACCGGCTGAGCGGTGGCTGGTGGGTTCCTGTCAGCCGCCGCTCTTGCGCCGGAACGTCCGCTGGCCGGTCGCCGGGCCGTGCGCGCCGCGGATCTTGGAGGCGTCGCTGTTCGCGGCGAGGGCCGCGGCGTCGGCCTGCTGGCCGCGCTTGCGCGCGAGGCTCTCGCGGAACTTGCGCTTCAGGTCGTACTGACCGTCCTCGTCGGGCGCCAGCCCCGTGGCAGGGGCCTCGGCCGACTCGGTACTGTCCTCGGGCATGTCCGCGGGACTGTCCTGCGGGGCGGACTCGGCAGCCATGGTGATCTCCTGAGGTCGGGCGGTGGGAACCACAGCTTGTCATGCCGGGCGCCGCGGCGGGGAGACGCCCTCGGGCCCATGCCGTACGACCCCTGCCGTCCCCCTCGTTCCCGCCGTGCCGGAGGTGACAGCCGCGTCGCCTCGCCGGACGGGCATGCGCACGCTCTATCGAGGTGATCACCCGTTGGTGAGTTCCTCCGACCCGGCCGCCGGTGGCCCGTGATGCTCACAGGAGCGGCGCGTGACCGGTGCCGCCGCGGCGACGGGTGGATGGAGAGGCGGGCATGGCGCGGGACACGGGGCGTGCGGAGGGCATCGACGAGCGGGCGGTACTGGTGGTGGCGGGCCTCGCCGACCTGGCGGTGAGCACCCTCGGGTCGGCCGTGGGAACCCTGCGGGGCCTGCTGCGCCGTTCGGACGCCGCCGACCTGGCCGCGGAGGCGGAGCGGGACCTGCGGGCGCGCGGACGGCTGGTGCTGGACCGGTACGCGACCGTGCCGCCCGCCCACCTGGAGGTCCTCGCCCGGCACGTCCTGTCACGTCAGGCCCGCGACGGTGCCTGACGTCTACGAGCCGGCCGCCTTCAAGGCCCGCGTGGACGACGTACTGAGCCGGTTCGTGGCGGACGAGACCGACGAGCTGATCGCCATCGATCCCGAACTTGCTCCGGTAGCGGCGCAGTTGGAGGCGGCGGCGGCCGACGGCAAGCGACTGCGGGCGGCGTTCTGCTACTGGGGCTGGCGGGCCGCGGGCCAGCCGGACAGCGACGCCCTGCTGCGGGCGGCGGCCTCCATGGAACTGGTGCACGCCGCCGCGGTGGTGCACGACGACCTGATCGACGACAGTCCCCTCCGGCACGGCAGGGCCACGGCGCACGTCGCCCTGCGCCCGGCGGTGCGCGGGCGACCGGCCGCCACGGGTGCCGCCAGATCACTGGCCATGCTGGTGGGAGACCTGCTGATGGCGCTGGCCGGGCAGCTGTTCGCGTCCAGCGGCCTGCCCGCCGCCTTCCTCGCCCGGGCGCGGTCGCTCTGGTCGGCGCTGGCCCGCGAACTGATCGCCGGTGAGTGCCTGGAGATCCTGCGCACCGGCGCGCCGCCGGACACGTCCGCCTCCCTTCAGGTGATCCGGTACAAGACCGCCAAGTACACCGTCGAGCAACCCTTGTTGATCGGCGGTGCCCTGGCCGGCGCGGGCCAGCGGATGCGGTCGGGGCTCTCGGCGTACGGGCTCCCGCTCGGCGAGGCCTTCCAGCTCCGCGACGACCTGCTCGGTCTGTTCGGTGATCCGTCCCGCACCGGCAAGGCCGGCCTGGACGATCTGCGCACGCACCGGCCCACCGCCCTGCTGGCCGAGACCTGGCGCCTGGCCCGCGCACCCGAACGGGAACGACTGCGCCTCCTGCTCGGCCGGCGCGACCTGGACACCGAGGCCCTGGAGACGGTGCGCGACATGATGCGCCGCCTCAAGGCGCCCGACCGGATCGAGCAGATGATCACACTCCGGGTCGAGGAGGCCACCCATGCCCTGCACGGCCTCCACCTGCCCCGGCAGGCCAACCACGCCCTCACCGTCCTCGCGCGCTCCGCGACGGACCGGCACCACTGACGCCGGCCGGCTGGGCCCCCGAGTCGACGACCCCCGGTTCTCGAAAGCCCCGAAGCACCCACCCACGCCCATGAGCCAAGGAAGCCCGTGATGACCTCGCCCTACACCGAGACCGCCATGAACGCTCTGCGGCAGTCCGGCGACGAACTCGCCGACACGGTCGTGCGGACCCTCTTCGAACGCGGCGAGGTGGGGAAGTTCAACACGCTCATGCGGTACGTCTCCACCGCGGGCGCTCCCCTGCCGGACGGTCTGCCCGACGTCGCCCGCGCGTACCTCGCCGAGACCGCCGCGCCGCCGGCCTGGGTGGACTGGGCGGAGATGGAGAAGGCACGCCTGTTCTTCATCGACAACAACGTGCACATCTCCACCGCGCTGTCCTTCGCGTCCATGCCCGCCTGCTATCTCGTCCCGCACGTGGCGAAGCTGCTGTCGGCGACGCACGCGCTGGCCTACCCCTCCAAACGGATGGCCGAGACCGGGCAGTTCACCGTGTACCTCATGCAGCCCGACGCGTTCGAGGCCGGCAGCCGGTTCGTCCCCGCCGTTCAGAAGGTACGACTGCTGCACGCCGCCGTCCGCCACCACCTGGAGCGGGAGAACCGCTGGGACGTCGGGACGCTCGGCACGCCGATCTGCCAGGAGGACATGATCGGCGGGCAGATGTTCTTCTCCCTGCTGGTCCTGGACTCCCTGCACCGGCTCGGCGTCCACATGAGCGAGGAGGGAGCGGAGGCGTACTTCTACGCCTGGCGGGTGGTCGGCGCCATGCTTGGTGTCGACGTGGAGCGGATGCCCGCGGACCTCGGCCGGGCCCGCCAGTTCCTCGACCTGTACATGATCCGGCACATGGGGCCGTCCCCCGAGGGCGCGCACCTGACCCGCCAGCTCATCGACCTGTACGAGGAAGTCGTCCCCGGCACCTTCTTCGACCCGGTCGTCTCCGCGCTGATCCGCTACCTGGTCGGCGACACCTGCGCCGACTGGCTCCAGGTCCCGCGCACCGCCTGGGACACCGTCACCAAGGCCGCTCCCACGCTCCTCGGCATCCTGGAGACGCTGGAGGACCGTTCGCCGCTCGGCGCCTGGGCCCTGGACCGCCTCGGCCACCTCACGACTGTCCTGGAACTCTCCGCGCTGACCCGGGGCCGCGTCATGCACTACGCGATCCCCGAGCAGCTGAAACCGGACTACGGCATCTCCTCGGCACCGCCTCCGGCGCGCCGCTGGAGCCCGCCCGCTCCCCACGTCGGCTGAGAGCGGGCGGCCGTCACCGCCAGGGCTCCGTGGCAGGCGGTACGGCCATGACGAAGCCGCGCGTCCCGCCGCCGCACCGTGCGGGCCGGCGACGGGTCACGCCCCCGGGACGCGCGGTCCGGAGATGACGAAGCCGCTCCGCGGCCGGGCCGGCACCCGGCGCAGCGAGATGCTCAGGTCCTGCTCCGGCACCGTGTACTCCAGCCGGGCCAGACGCACCGCCAGCGACTCCAGCAGGCCGATGGTCGCGCCCTCACCCGGGCAGCGGTGCCCGGTGCGCGGATCACCACCGCCCTGCGGGATCAGTTCGTCGCGCTCCACGGACCGCTCCAGGAACCGCTGCGGGCGGAAGGCATACGGGTCGCCCCACAGTTTCTCGTCGTGGTTGTGGCCGTAGACGTCCAGCATCACCATGCCGCCGGCCGGCACGTGTTCGCCTTGCCACGTCAGGTCCTTGACCGCCAGGCCGCCCAGGAACGGTGCGAACGGGTAGAAGCGGCGGACCTCGTGCGCGAACGCCGCCGCGAACGCGGCGTCGTCGGCCCACAGCCGTTCCCGGTTCTCGGGCCACCGGTGCAGGGCGTGCGCGCCGAAGGCGACGAACCAGGACACGGCGACCGTGGGCCGGACGACGTTGAGGAGTTCGACCGCGGCCGCCCTCGGGTCCAGCGGCCCGCCCGTCGCCTCGCGGTGCCGGCAGACCTGCTCCAGCACCGAGTCCGCGGGCGCCTCGAAGGTCCCGGAGCGGACGTCCTCCACCAGCAGGGACAGCCGGGTCTCCAGGCGGCCTCGGGCGCGCCGGGCCCGCCAGTGGCGCGGTCCGAGGGTGGCGAACCCGTCGACCATCGCGACGAGGTCGCCGGCCGTCCGCTCGACCTCGTCCTCGTGCAGCGGGATGCCGGCCCAGCGGAAGACTCCGCGGGTCAGTACCTGGCTCGCCGCGTCGAACAGGACGGTCCGGGGGCTGTCGGCCCAGGAGGCGACCGCGTCGTCCCAGGCGGCGGTGACCTGTTCGACCAGGCCGGCGATCCGGTCGACGTGCAGGAGCGGCAGGAACAGTGCCTTGCGCTCGCGGTGGGCGTCGCCGTCGAGGGTGTGGACCGCTCCGTGGCCGAAGAGGGTGCCGCGCACCGGCTCCGGGATGGCGCCGTGGCGGCGGACGTGCTGCTCGTCGTAGAAGAACCGCACGGCCTCCGGCCCGCGCACCGCCAGTGCGGGGCGGCCCATGACGCGGGTGCGCACCACGGAGGTCCCGCTCTCGCGCATACGGTTCGGCAGCCAGGCGTAGCCCTCGGCCCGCAACGGCAGGGTGCTGTCGATCAGGGGTCGAGACATGTCCATGCTGGCCGAGTGCCCTGGCCCACCCCGGGGACACGCGGGGTGGCCGGCCGGCCGGAAGGCGGCGGCTCATGGGCCGGGTGGCGACGGCGATCCGGGCGTCCGGAAGCGACGGCCTCGGCCGCCGGACCGCCGTCAAGGCCGTAGAGGCCGTCAGGGGCGGGGGTTCACATGCCGTCGCCCGCGCCCGCGCGCGTCCGAGGGGCGGCGCCCGCACACGGACGCGCACCGGGGGCAGACGCGCCGCACTCGGTCGGCGGCACCGCCGGACTCGGGGAACGTCTCGGTCCGGTCGATGCCGGACAGGCGGACGAGTTGCGAGCGGCTGAGGGACAGCCCGCACACGGTCTGGTGGGTGCCCGGGAGCCAGCCGTGGACCTCACCGGCGGGCAGCCAACGCCCGTCCTCCTCGTCCCACCAGCGCCCGGAGGCCGCCACCCGGTACTTCGTGCTCCCCTTGGTCCCCGCCATGACTCCCGGGTTCCCCGACGGCGGCCGGGAACGCCTCGGCGGCGCGGCAGGACCGTGCCTCACGGGCTGGTCAGGGCCTGGGCGCCAGGTTCTTGATCAGAATGTTGGACCAGCGCATCTGGCGCAACGTCCGCGGATGGCAGGCGAGTTCGAGAAGGAGGTCGGTGAACGCCGCCAGCGCCGGTCCCGGACCCTCGTCGCTCACCACGCCTCCATGTCATGCAAGGCCCGCACCGGGGACGGTCCACACGTCGCCGCCGCGATCCCGTACGGCGGTGAAGAGACCGTCGTGCGAGGCGTGCGCGGGATCGGGTGAACGCGGGTGCCGTGAGTGCGCCGCGCCGGGGTACCCGGATCGGCCGCGAACCGGCGGATACACCACGCGCACGAAGGAAGGCCCGACGATGAGCGCACACGCCCCCTCGCAGGCCGAGGTCGAGCCGGAGCACGACCCGGCCGTGGACGACGACCCGGCGGGGACGTCCGGCCGCCCGGACACGCCCGGGTCCACTCCCCTGCGGCCGGACGCGGACAGTGCGGAGGAGCAGGAGGAGTGGGAGGCGGGGTGGTCCGGGCCGTGAGGACCCGCACCGGAACCCGGACGAGAAGGAGTCGGGCCGCGGCGCGGCCGACGGACTCACCGGCCCCGGACGTCACCGCGGGCCAGGGGGGCGACGTCGGCGTGGCGGCCGGGGCGGACAGCGGCGTGACGCTGCCCTGGCCCGGGGCCGTCCCCGGCGGCGAGGGTGTCGGCGACGGCTCCCGTGACGAAGCCGTAGACGGCCTTGTGCAGGACGTCCACCAGGAGTTCCTTCCGCGGCCAGGTCGTGGGCGGCGCACCGACGCCGGTCAGGTTCTCGAGGATCTGGTCGTTGGTGAGCCGCACGACGGTGAACTTGGCCGAGGCGACCGCTCCCCGCACCCCGGCCTGGGCCATCACCGAGCGCAGCACGCCGAGGAGCGCGGCCTGACCGAAGTGCATGGCCCAGTTGAGCGGCAGCGGCTGTCGGCCGGGGCGCTCGGGCAGGCCCGCGAGACGCTGGAGAACGCGGGCCGGAACGTGGGAGTCCGGCCGGCCGGTGACGACCTGCTCGATCTTCTCGCCGAACGTCATCACGAGTCCCCCGGCCGCACCCGCGACGAGCCCCTGCCACACCGCACGCCTGATCATGCGCGGGCGAGTACCCGTTCCCGACCGCCCTCACTCGGGGGATCAGGGAAGGGTCCCCGGTCCCCGGGCGTACGGTCGGTCCCCGTGTCCGGAACCGAGCCCGCCGTGCGGCCGTACGAGGGAACGAACGCCGCTGAGGGGCACGGTGACCGTCACCACCGCTCCCCTCCGGGGCGGGTCGGCCGGTCCCGCCGGAGATCTCCCTTCGGGGTGGATCCCCGTGGTTCCCGACGGCGCAACGCAGGGCCGAGCTCGAGCTATGGGTCTCCGGCCCGGAAAGGACAGCGATCATGTCCGATCAGACGTTCGCCCTGCCTGATGTGACCTCACTGCTGCTGAGCACCGAGTCCGTCGAGCAGGTGCTGCAGCACCTCGTGGACAGCGCCCTCTCCCTCGTGCCCGTCGCGAGCGGAGCCGGGATCACCCTGGAGCGCCAACGGCGGCCGTTGACGGTGGCCAGCGCCGGCCCGAGCGCCCTGGACCTGGACGAGGCCCAGTACGGACAGGACGACGGGCCCTGCCTCCAGTCGCTGCGCACCGGCGAGGAGGTCTCGGTGCCGGACATGCTGGACGAGGACCGCTGGGGCCCCTACCCCGCGTATGCCGCCGCCTGCGGCACCCGGTCCTCGTTCTCCCTGCCGATCGCCGCGCACAGCCACACCGCCGGCGCGCTCAACGTCTACTCGCCGAAGTCGTCCGGCTTCGCCGGTGCCGATCTCGCGGGCCTGCGTGCCCTCGCCGCCCAGGCCACCGGTGCCATCGCGCTGGCGCAGCGCATCGCCGACGCGCAGCAGTACGCCGACGACCTGCAGACCGCGATGGAGTCCCGCAGTGTCATCGACCAGGCGATCGGCGTGATCATGGGTCAGCAGCGGTGCTCCGCCGAGAGGGCGTTCACCCTGCTGCGCATGGCGTCCCAGCGGCGGAACGTCAAACTGCGGGACGTGTGCAGGGAGTTGCTCGTGAACGTCGGCGGCGGGCCGCCCTCCGACGGGGGAACGTTGCGTCCCCGGCCGTGAGCGGCCCGCCGCCGTCCGTGCCGGTCTACGCCGGGGCCGGCTCGTAGGTCCAGCGCAGCAGGGCGCCCAGGCCGCCCGTCGGGATGTCGGCGTCCGGGACGTCCGTGCCCGCGTCCGGTTCCGGCACGGGGACGATCACGACGTCGGCGGCGGTGGCCACGGCCGCGCGCAGCAGGGCGTCGTCCGCGCGTACCGGTGTCGGATCGCTCTCCCCGAGCGTCTGGGCGTCGGTGCGGCGCACGGCCACCTGGTCGGGCCGGGTACCCGCCCAGGTCTCCCGTCCGAGGTCCGGTCCGCCGGGCCGGACCAGGAGGGTGCCGATGCGGTGTTCCCGGGCCGCCTCCACCAGTGCCGGTACGCCCTCGACGGCGTCCGTGGGCCGGTCCGTGCCGACGCGTCCGGCGCGGAACCGGTCGAGCGCCTCGTCGAGGCGCCGTCGCGCGTACCGCTGCCGGGCCCGTCCGACGGCCTCCTCCAGGGCCGGGGAGGACGATCCGGCGGCGCGGCCTCCGTGTTCGGTCTCCGCAGTGACCTCCCGGACGGCCTGGGGCAGCCGCTCGTGCACGGCCGGCCGCTCACGGGGATCGCCGACCAGCACGACGAGGTCGGCACGGGTCTCCTCGTACGCCGCTGCCAGCGCCTGGGCGATCTCGTTGGCGTTGTGCTCCCAGGTGTTCTCGACCTTGAGCTGGAAGTGCCGCTCGGACCAGTCGGCCGAGGCCGTCCGGTGCACGGGGCGCCGCCTGCCCTCCACCTGACCCACGTCCTGCGGTCCCGCCGGCCCGCGCAGCTCGAGGTCCGCGCCGGTCCGGTCGATGTAGGCGACCAGGCAGACCGGGTCCTGACCGGTCAGTTCCAGCAGCGGCGTCAGGCGGGGAAGGGGAGCCCAGCAGGCGATCTCCCGCTGGGGCGGCCGGGAAAGCCGGTGGCTGAGCACCACCTCGCCTCCGGCGGCGAAGACCACGCGGCCCGCCGGGTCCTGCGCGGGCCCGATCTCCGTGAGTGCCTCGCGTACCGCTTCCGTGGTCGCGGTGTCCGCCCCTTCCGCCTCCAGCGTCCGGCACGCCTCGCGGACCGCGAGCTCGTGCCGCTTGGCACCCGACTCATCGGGGTGCGCGGGCCCGAAGTACACCGTGGCCCAGGGACCGGGGCGGTCGAAGAGCGGTTGCAGGAATGAGAGTTGCACGCTTTCTCCTTCTTCATCCGGTTCCCGGGGCGGGTGCCCGGAGGGCGGCGAGGGACACGTGGGGAGAACCACACCGACAAGAAGGGCGGTTTGTTCTATTTGTTCACGTTTCGACGCGGTGGGTACCCGGCGTGTCCTCGCGCGGAACCGCTGCGCCGGCGCAGGCCAGGGAGGCCGCACATGGCCGACATCAGTCCGATCGATCTGCAGAAGGCCCTCAAGGGCGCCGCGTATCCCTCCAGCCGCGACGACCTCGTCTCGCTGGCCCGGGACAACGGCGCGGACGACAAGGTGGTCGAGAAACTCACCCACTCCGGGACGCAGCGGTTCGCCGGCGCCAACGACGTGCAGAAGGCGGTGTTCAAGGGCGCGTCGCGCTGAGCGGTGCGTGGCGCTGAGGCGTGTGAGTGGCGCTGAGGCGTGTGCGTGGCGCTGAGCCATGCGTGGCGCTGAGCCATGCGTGGCTCCGGGCCGTGCGTGGCTCCGGCCGTGCGTGGCTCCGGGCCGCCGGACGCGTCGGCGGCCGAGGGCTGCATGCGGGCCGCCGCCTGCCGGTCGTCCGACGTGTGGTCGTCCGACGTGTGGTCGCCCGACATGCGGTCGTGGGCGCGCCGATCCACCGCCAGCTGGAGCGCCGGTCGCCCGCCCGGAGTCCCGGCATCCGGCGGACGACCCGCAGCCGCGCTGCCCGCCGTGGGCGCGCCGGTCAGCCCGGGAAGCGGCCGGTGGAGCGCAGGTGCCAGCGGCGCTCGGCGTACGCCAGGTCGTCGCGCCACAGCCGCCCGGCTGCCGCCTTCATCAGAGGGCGCAGCACGGGCGCCGCCGCGCGCGCCACGGCGAAGCCCCGGCGGTCGGAGCTCGCCACGACCGCCTCGACCACCGCGGTGCGGGGCCTGCCCCGGTCGTCCGGGCCGAGCGGGGTGGCGTGCGTCTCCACGACCGAGCCCTGTCCCTCCCCGTCCGTGATGTGCATGACGACCGTGCGCGGCTCGGGGGCGGTGAACACCGCCCGGACCGGCACCACGAGCCGTCCGGCGAGTTTGAACGACACGTCGACGGCGAACCGGTCGCCGTCCGCCTCGGCCGTACCCGCCGACGCGGGGTCGTCCGCCGTCGGCGAGGGAGCGGAGCCCTTGGCGTCCGGGGCCGACACCACCGTCAGATCGACGAACGAGTAGGGGTGGAACCACGCGCCGTGCCACGGGTCCAGACGGTTGGCGACGACGTCCTCCGGCTCGCAGGTGCCGACCGTCGTGTAGACCGCCGAGACGGCGCCGGGCAGCGCGGGCCGGACCGGGACGACCGGCTCCGCGGTCGGCGGCTCCCCGCCGGCCGCGTCCAGCCGCACCCACAGCAGTACGCCGTCGTCGTGCGCCGGCAGTGGCTCCCAGGCCGCGAACGGCGTGCCGTTGAGGGCGAGTCCGTGCCAGTGGCACACGAGCGTGCCGCAGCGCACGGGGCTGTCCCGCAGGGGCGCGCCGAGGTGCGGGCAGATGCCCGGGCCGGCGACGGGCCGCCCGTCGGCGTCGCGCCACACCACGATCTCCTGACCGGCGACCGTCCGGGCGAGCGGGCGGTCCTCGCGCAGGTCACGCGTGGCGCCGACGACGTACCAGTTGCCCGAGGGGCGGGTCTGGGCCCGCTTGAGGGCCTCCGCGATCAGGGCGGGCTTCGCGTCCCGCCAGGTCGGCCGCTGGTTCTCCCAGGCGACGGGCCGGCTGCGCAGCGAGAGCGGATAGCGACGGCGGCGGGCCGGGCGTTCGGACTTCATGCGGCCTCCTCCGGTACCGGCCGGGTCGACGTGCCGGACGACGGCGCCGACGCCGTCGCCTCACCCGCGCGAGGGGCGATGACCCGTCCCTGCCCGGGGCGTGCGCGGACCCGGGCCGCCAGGACGCGGGCCAGTCCGTCCAGTGCGACGGCGGCGCGCCTGCGCCGGGGTACGGCCGCACGGCGGTGGACCACCGCGTACCCGTCCTGGGCGACGGCATCCAGGATGCCGCCGTACAGCACGAAGGCGGTACGGATGCACGGGCGCGAGACCGGGTCGAGCATCGCGAGTCCCGGCGCGGCCTCGCGGTAGACCTGGCGGGTGAGGTCCTCCATGGCACGCAGCGCCTGGGTGATGCGGGGGTCGCGGCGTCCGGTGGACCGGCTCCAGTACAGGAGTTCCCGGTCGGCGCCGTGCGCCCGCAGCAGGTCGGCCGGCAGGTAGACGCGACCGCGGTCGAGGTCCTCCCCCACGTCCCGCAGGAAGTTGGTCAGCTGGAAGGCCACGCCGAGGGCGGCCGCGTGCGGTGCGGCCTCCTCGCGCGCGGTCACCGTCCCGAGGACCGGCAGCATCTGCAGTCCGATGACGGCGGCGGAGCCGTGCATGTAGGTGCGCAGGTCGTCGTAGGTCGGGTAGTCGGTGACGTCCAGGTCGCTGCGCATGGACGCCATGAAGTCGGTGAAGTGCCGGTGGTCGATGGCGTAGCGGCGGGCGGTGTCGGCGAGCGCGAGGACGACCGGCTCACTGCTGTGCCCGGTGCGCAGACCGTCCTCCAGACTGCGCTGGAGATCGGTCAGAGCCGTTCTGCGGTGGTCGGGGGTGGTGGCCGCGTCGAGGGAGTCGACGATGTCGTCGGCCCAGCGGGCGAAGCCGTACAGGGCGTGCACGGCCGGGCGGCGTTCGACGGGCAGCAACCGGGTGGCGAGGAAGTACGTCTTGCCGTGCCGGGCGTTGAGTTCGCGGCAGCGCGTGTACGCCTCCCGCAGACGCGGGTGGGTGACGGCCGCCGCGTCGAGTTCACGGTCACTCATGAGGCGGTTCCTTCCGGCGCGGCGCTACGGGGGCGGGTGCGGGTGCGGGAACGGCCGGGCCCGCGCGTCGTGCCTCCGGTGACGCGGGCGGCGGCCAGCTTGCCGGACAGCAGCACCGGCGGCACACCGACGCCCGGGGTGGTGCCGCACCCGGCGAGTACGGCGTTGACCGTGCCGGCGACCAGGTTGCGGGGGCGGAAGGGGCCGGTCTGGGCGAAGGTGTGGGCCGCGGAGAAGGGCGTGCCCGCCGCGTGCCCCTGGGCCTGCCAGTCCGCGGGGGTGACCAGGCACTCCTGCTCGATGGCCGATCCGATGCCGTCCAGTCCGCGGCGTTCGAGTTCTCTCAGCAGGCTGTCGCGGTAGCGGGGCGCCAGGTCGGCCCACTCCGCGGCGCCGGGCCCGATGTCGGTGTTGGGGCAGGGGGCGAGGACGTAGTGCAGGTGCCGGCCGGGGGGTGCGAGGCCCGGGTCGGTGGCCGTGGGGCGGGTGATGAGCAGCGAGGGGTCGCTCATCAGGCTGCCGGTGCGGGTGAGCTCGTCGAACGTGCTCCGCCAGGCCGCGCCGAAGGAGATGGTGTGGTGGGCGAGTTCCGGCCAGGTGCGGTCGGTGCCGGCGTGCAGGATGACGGCGGACGGCGAGTGCCTGATCCGCAGCGGGCGGCGGGGCGTCCGGCCGAGCAGCCGGTAGGTGACGGGCAGGTCGGGGGTGAGGACGACGGCGTCGCAGGGGATGCGGCCGTCCGCCGTGACGACGGCGGTGACCCGGTCGCCGGAGCGCTCGAGGCGGGTGACCTCCTGCCCGAACCGCAGGTCGGCGCCCGCCTCGGCGGCGGCGTCCGCCATGGCGCGGGGCAGCGCGTGCATCCCGCCGCGCGGGAAGTAGACGCCCGCGACGGTGTCCATGTAGGCGATGACGGCGTACGCCGCGAGGGCGCGGGCCGGCGGGACCCCGGCGTAGAGGGCCTGGAAGGAGAAGACGCGGCGGAGGCGTTCGTCGTGGATGAAGCGGGCGATGCCCGGGTCCAGCCGGCCGAAGCCGCCGAGGGCGGCGAGCCGTGCCAGGTCGGGCGTGAGCAGTTGCAGGGGTGAGTCGAAGTTCGTGTCGATGAACCGGTGCCGCTGGGCCTGGTAGAGCTGCTCGAGCCAGTGGCGCAGCCGCCGGTAGCCGGCCGCGTCCCGGGTCCCGGCGAACCGGGCGACCTCCGCCTCCATGGCTTCGGCGTCGGTGTGCACGTCGAGGGAGCTGCCGTCGGCGAAGCGGGCCCGGTAGGCGGGGTGCAGCGGGATGAGGTCGACACGGTCGTGCAGGCTGTCGCCGACCGCGGCGAACGCCTCGTCGGCGATGTCCGGCATGGTCAGCACGGTCGGCCCGGTGTCGATGCGGTAGCCGCCGCGCTGGAGGAGACCGGCCCGTCCGCCCGCGGTCGCGTCCCGCTCGACGACCGTGACCCGGCGTCCGGCGCCGAGCAGGTGCAGGGTGGCGGCGAGGCCCGCGAGACCGGCGCCCACCACCACGACGTGGTCGGTGCGGCCGGGAAGCGTGCGGCTCATCGGATGGCTCCTTCGGCTGTGACGGCGAGGAGCAGCGACGCGGGCATGCCGTCCTCGGTCCCCGCCGGGACCGGGAGGCCGTCGGCTTCGGGGGACGCGCCGCCCGCCGCCCGCAGCAGCTGCGCCAGGCGCGGCCGGCCGTGGCCGGGGAGCGCGGCGCCGTCGAGGTGGCGCATGCCCTGAGCGACCAGCCGGCGGATCTTCTCCTCGACGAGGTCACGCGCTCCGGTGCCGACGAGGACCTCGCGCACCTCGTCCAGCTCCGGGTCGGACAGGTCGGCGCGGCCCAGCGAGTCGCGCAGCACGACGGCGGCCCGGTGGTCGCGCGCCGCGTCGGCGCGGGCCTGCGCCACGGCCGCCAGGTAGGTGGGCTTGCCCGCCCTGATGTCGCTTCCGGCCGGCTTGCCGGTGCGCGCGGGGTCGCCGAACACGTCGAGCAGGTCGTCACGCAACTGGAAGGCCATGCCGACGCAGCGGCCGGCCGAGCACAGCGCCCGGGTCGTCGCGGCGTCGGCCTCGGCGAGGGCGGCGCCGAGCGCCAGCGGCCGCTCCACGGAGTACAGCGCGCTCTTCAGACAGGCGGCGCGGATCGCGCGGGCCACCGACCGCGAGGAGGTGGCCTGGCCCTGCAGGTCCAGGTACTGGCCGGCCACCATCTCCGTCCGCATGGCGCTCCACAGGTCACGCACCCGCGAGCGGACACCCGGCGCCAGGACGGTGTCCGCGACGATGTCGTCGGCCCAGGCCAGCGCGAGGTCGCCGGCCAGGATGGCGACGGCCTCGCCGAACCGGGCGCCCTGCGCGGGCGGGACGCGGTCGGCGTACTGGGCGGTGACGTCGGCGTGCAGGGCGGGGCCGCCGCGGCGGCGCGCCGAGCGGTCCATCACGTCGTCGTGGACCAGCGCGCACGTCTGGATGACTTCGAGGGCGGAACCGAGATTCAGGGCGGCCTCCGCCTCGGCCGTACCGCCTCCGCAGGCGCGCAGCGCCCACCAGGTGAACTGCGACCGGGTGCGTTTGCCGCCGTCCAGGGTGAAGCGCGCGACGCGCGTGGCCACGTCCTGGCCGAAGGACGGGTCCAGGGCGGTGGCGCGGGCTACGCGCTCCGCCATCAGCCGTTCGAGGACGCGGCCCACGGCGGCGGGGACGTCCCGGTCGATGACGTGCGGGTCGGACGTCCCCAGCGGGTCGAGGTCCGGCTCGGCGTCCTCGGCGTCCTGTTCCGGACCGGGTTCGAACGGCAGGCCCACCGGGCCGCTGTCGGCGGGGCGCCGGCCCGCGGGTCCCGCGAAGGCCGGAGGGCACGCACGGTGTGCCGCGCTCGGCGGCCCGGCCGCACGGGGGTCCTTCGCCTTGCTGGGCCGCATCCCGGGTTCCTCTCGTCGTGACAGCTGACATCCGAATAGGCATTCCGCGTGGCAGGCGCACACGGATGCGCGAGTGACGAAACAGAGGGCGAGTCCTCCCGCCGCCCGTCCGCGTCACCGCCGCGCCACCGGCGGCGGCGCGACTTCGGGACATCTGTGCCACGCCCGCCGGGCGTCGGAACGGCATCCGGGTCAGGACACCCCGCACGCCCCAGCGGCCCACGCGGCGCGGGGGGCACGACGACAGGTGCCACGCATCCTCCGCCGCAGGCCAGGCTTCTGACGGTTCGCCGCGGGACGGCTCCCGCGCGCATCGAGTCGGCGTGGCCTGCATCCGCAGGGGTACGCGGGACGGAATGCTTGCGGCAGGGCGAGCCGGTGAAGTGTGGGGCGAACAGGTGCGGACGAACGTGTGGGCGGCAGACGTGTGCGGAACGGACTTGTGGGCGGCAGACGTGTGCGGACCGGGCGTGTCAGGGCAGACATGTGCGGCGCGCACACGTGCGTGGCACACATAGCGGTGTGGGTACGGTCGCGTGCGCGCGGGGACGTGTGTGCGGGACATGTGGGCGCACATCAGGCAGCTGAGGGCACGTCATGTGCCTGCCCCACGAGTGGCGGCACCACAGGTGTCGGCACCACAGGTGTCGGCACAACAGGTGGACGCCCGCGCACCGGCGGGCGCGGCGCCCACCCCGCGCACACCACAGGTTCGCCGGACACAGAACGTAAGAGGAGGCAGGGGTCGTGCTGGAGGCGGACGTGGCCATCGTGGGCGCGGGTGCCGCGGGGCTGTCCCTCGCACACCGGCTGGCCCGACACGCGCCCACGGCCCGCCCGGTCTCCGTGGCGCTGGTGAACGCGCCCCCCGGAGCGCTGCGTCCCCCGCGGCGCACCTGGTGTTTCTGGGAACCCGACGCCGGCCCCTACGACGCGGCGCTCACCGCGTCCTGGCAGCGGCTGCGCGTGCACGCGCCGGGCGGGCGGCCGATCGAGCGAGATATCGCGCCGCTGCGCTACAAGATGCTCCGTTCGGACGACTTCGAGGACCTGATCGCCCGTGACCTGGCCTCGAGCCCCCTCGTGCGCGGCGTGGAGGCGGCGGTCGAGACGGTGGAGGACGTGACCGGCGGCGTCCGGCTGCGCGCCCGCACCGCAGAGGGTCGCGCGGTGGACATCGGTGCGCGCTGGGTGTTCGACTCCCGCCCGCTCGGCAGCCTGCCCGCCGCCCGCACGACGCTGTTGCAGCACTTCCACGGCTGGTTCGTCCGCTGCCGCCGCCCGGCCTTCGACCCGGACGTGGTGGGACTCATGGACTTCCGCACCCCGCAGCCGGCCCGCGGCCTGTCGTTCGGCTACGTGCTGCCCATGAGCCGACGGGAGGCCCTGGTGGAGTACACCGAGTTCTCCCCCGCGGTACTGGCCCCGCACGAGTACCGGGCGGCGCTGAGGCACTACACGGAGGACGTCCTGCGGCTGCCCGACGCCGAGATCGTGTCGACGGAGACCGGCGTGATCCCGATGACCGACGCGCCGTTCGCCCGGCAGAGCGGCGCGTCGGTCTTCCGGATCGGTACGGCGGGCGGCGCGACGCGTCCCGCCACCGGCTACACGTTCGCCGCGGTGCAGCGTCAGACGCGAGCCGTCGCCGAGGCACTCGGCGCCGGACGGCACCCGCTGCCCCCACCGGCCCATTCGGCGCGTTCCCGGGCCATGGACGCCGTGTTGCTGCGCGCCCTGGACAGCGGACGGGTCGACGGCGCCGCCTTCTTCGCCCGGCTGTTCACGCACGTCCCCAGCGCGCGGCTGCTGCGCTTCCTCGACGGCCGTACCCGCCTGCTCGAAGACCTGGGGATCGGGCTGCGCACGCCCGTTCTGCCGATGCTCCGCTCGGCCGCCGAGCTCCCCTTCCTCCCCCGCCGGCCCTTCCCCGGGCCCTGACCCCGCGGCGCGAGCCGCCGCACCCCGCACCCTCCGACCCGCATCCCGCACACCGCCACCCCCTCCACTTCGACGAGGAGACCGCATGACCCTGCTGCGCGACGAGGCACTGGCCACCGCGTTCGACCGGGCCGCCCGCAGCTACGACACCCTGGTGGCGGCCAACCCGGGCTACCACTCCCACCTGCGCCGCTCCGCCCGCCGGCTGGGCCTGCCGCGGCAGGGCGAGGGGCTGCGGGTGCTCGACCTGGGCTGCGGCACCGGCGCGTCGACCGCCGCCCTCTCCGCCGTACTGCCCGGCGCCGAGATCACCGCGGTCGACGCGTCCGCCGGCATGCTGGAGCGGGCCGCCGCGAAACGCTGGCCGAAGCACGTGAGCTTCGTGCACGCGCCGGCGGAGGGCCTTGCCGAGGCCGGGGTGGACGGCCCCTTCGACGCGGTGTTCGCCGCGTACCTCTTCCGCAACACGGCCGAGCCGGACGCCGTGTTGAAGACCGTGCACGACCTGCTGGCGGCGCAGGGCCGGCTGGCCGTCCACGAGTACGCCCTCAGCGGCCGGGCCAGGCACCGCCGTGTGTGGACGGCGGTGTGCGGCGGGGTCGTCCTGCCCGTGGCCTCGGCGCTCGGGGACGGGGAGCTGTACCGCCATCTGTGGCGCAGCGTCGTCGAGTTCGACACGGCGGACCTCTTCGCCGACCGGTTGCGCCGGACCGGGTTCGACCGCGTTCGGGTCCTGCCGCTGCCCGGCTGGCAGACCGGCATCACCCACACGTTCGTAGCGGCACGCGCCGACGGCCTGGACGGGGCCGGCCGATGAGCGCCGCCCGCCGCGGCCCGGCACCGCGCCGTGGCAGGGACCGGCACGCCCGGGTGCTGCGCGCGGCCCCCGGAGCCCCACGCGTCGAGGCGGCACGGTCCGCGACGACCGCCGTGGTGGGCGGTGGGATCGCCGGTCTCGCCGCCGCGACAGCCCTGGCCGAGCGAGGGGTGCGCGTCACCCTGTACGAACGGGAGCGCACCCTCGGCGGGCGCCTGGCGGGTTGGCCGACCGAGCTCAGCGACGGCACCGCGGTGACGATGAGCCGCGGCTTCCACGCCTTCTTCCGCCAGTACTACAACCTGCGCGGCCTGCTCCGCCGTACCGACCCGGGCCTCGACCGTCTCACCCGGCTGCCCGACTACCCGCTTCGCCACAGCAGCGGACTCCAGGACAGTTTCCGGCGCGTCCCGCGCACGCCGCCGTGGAGCGCCCTGGGCTTCGTCGCGCTGAGCCCCACCTTCGGGCTGCGGGACCTGGCGGCGATGGACCCGATCGCCGCGCTGCCCCTGCTCGACGTCCGGGTTCCGGAGGTGTACGAGCGGCTGGACGGCGTCAGCGCGCACGACTTCCTGCGCGCGATCCGCTTCCCCGAGGCGGCCCGGCACCTGGCGTTCGACGTGTTCTCCCGCAGTTTCTTCGCCGACCCCCGTGAACTGTCGGCGGCGGAGATGGCGTTGATGTTCCACATCTACTTCCTCGGTTCGTCCGAGGGGCTGCTCTTCGACGTCCCCGACGAGCCCTTCCCCACCGCCCTGTGGGAACCCCTCTCCGCCTATCTGCGGGGACACGGCGTCGAGGTACGCACGGCGACGGCCGTCGAGGGCGTCACGCCCGTACCCGGCGGCGGCTTCACCGTCGCCGCCGGCGGCGGGGAGCAGCGCCACGACACCGTCGTCCTCGCCCTCGACACGGGCGGCCTGCGCGCGGTGGTCGCCGGCTCCCCGCGGCTGGCGGACAGCCGATGGCGCGAACGGGTGGCGCGGCTGCGCGGCGCGCCGCCGTTCCTCGTCTCCCGCCTGTGGCTGGACCGCCCGGTGGCCGCCGAACGTCCGGGGTTCCTCGGCACCAGCGGATACGGGTCGCTGGACAACGTCAGCGTCCTGGAACGCTGGGAGAAGGAGGCGGCGCGCTGGGCGGGCCGCACCGGCGGGTCGGTGGTGGAGCTGCACGCCTACGCCGTACCGGAGAGCGCCGACCGGGTCGGCGAACAGAAGCGTCTCGTGGAGCGGTTGCACGAGGTGTACCCGGAGACGCGCGCGGCGAAGGTGGTCGACGTACGGCACGAGTGGCGCGCGGACTGTCCGATGTTCCCGGTGGGCGGATACGCCGACCGGCCGACGGTACGCACCCCCGACCCGGGCCTGGTCGTCGCCGGTGACCTGGTGCGCACCGACCTGCCGGTGGCCCTGATGGAGCGGGCCGCGACGAGCGGCTTCCTGGCCGCCAACGCCCTGCTGGAGCGCTGGGGTGTGCGCGGCCAGACCCTGTGGACTGTCCCCGACCGCGGACGCGGAGCCGCCCTCAGAGGGCTGGCCAGGTGGGCGCGCGACTGACCGCGCCCCGGAACCGCACCGGGACGGGACGGCGCGGCGGTGTGCGCTCCGTCCCGGGACGGAGCACACCGCCGTGGTACCGCTCCGCCTCAGGGCAGCGGGGTGCCGCCCGTCGCGTTGAAGATCTCCGCGGTGACGTAGCGCGCCTCCGGGGAGGCCAGGAACACGTAGGCCGGGGCCAGTTCGGCGGGCTGTGCCGGCCGGCCCCAGGCCGTCTGCTTGCCGAACTCCGAGGTGTCGGGCATCGTCGCGGGGATCAGCGGCGTCCACACCGGACCCGGCGCGACCGCGTTCACACGGACCCCGCGCTCCGCGACCATCTGTGCCAGCCCCTGGGTGAAGGTGACGATCGCGCCCTTGGTCATCGCGTAGTCCAGCAGGTGCGGGCTGGGCTTGTACGCCTGCACCGACGTGGAGTTGATGACGCTGCCGCCCTCCGGGATGTGCGGCAGGGCGAACTTCGTGAGCCAGAACATCCCGTACAGGTTGGTGCGCAGGACCCGGTCGAACTGCTCGGTGGAGATGGCCTCGATGCCGTCGGGCTGTGACATCTGGTACGCGGCGTTGTTGACCAGGACGTCTATGCGGCCGAACTCCGCGACCGCCCGGTCGACCAGGTCGCGGCAGTTGGCTTCCTCGCGGATGTCGCAGGAGACGGCGACCGCCTTGCGGCCCGCGTCCTCGACCAGCCGGCACGTCTCGCGTGCGTCGTCCTGTTCCTCTTCGAGGTGGGTGAACAGCACGTCGGCACCCTCGCGGGCGAAGGCGAGGGCGACGGCCCGGCCGATGCCGGAGTCCCCGCCCGTGATGACCGTCTTACGGCCCTCCAGCCGGCCGGAGCCCCGGTAGGACTCCTCGCCGTGGTCGGGCGGCGGGTCCATCGGCCCGGTCCAGCCGGGGTGGGGCTGGCCCTGCGACGCGAAGTCCGGGCGTGGCTGCTGTACAGCCGGGTTCTGTGCGGAGTGGGTCTCGTCCGCCACAACGGCCTCCTGTCTCTCGGTGGGTCGGTCGGACATTCACCGGGTTCCCGGATCGGGCCGACCGAAAGGCCCCGCTTGCGGCGGAAACACCGGGACACCGACGGCCGCGGGTCAGTGGGCCGCGCGCTCCTGGCCGGGTCTGGTCACCACCGTGAGCAGGTCGTCGCGTCCGGACACGGCGTCGAGGGCGAGCGTCCGGTATCCGGCCTGCTCGAAGAGCACGGTGATGCGGTCGCGGTCCTCGCTGAGGACCGTGCCGTCGCCCCACTGCTCGTGCCGCACCTCGGCCCCGACGGGATAGGCGTCCGCCGCCGGGTGGACGGGCCGGTCCTCGGGCTCGTCCGCGGCGCGCGCCTCGTCGCAGGTGTCGCAGTTGCCGCACGGTTCCTCGTAGTCCTCGCCGAAGTAGCCGAGCAGGAACCGCCGTCGGCAGCCGGTCGTCTCGGCGTAGGCCCGGGCCATCTCGACGCGTGTCCGGTCGGTACGGCGATGCGCCTGCGCGGCCTCCTCGGCCCGCTCGGCCGCCTGGTCGGGGGACACCCCGGGAGCGGGCCGCGCCTCTCCCCGCTCCCCCGTGGCGACGGCCCCGGCCTCCTCCAGCAGGTTCACCGCCGCGGTGACCCGGTTCCTGGACAGGCCGGTGTCCTGGCGCAGCAGGTCCAGGTCGGCTCCGTCCCCGCTGTGGTCGTGGACGGCGCCGATCACCTTCGCCAGGGCGTCGCGGCCCGGGGACCGCGCGGCGAAGAAGGTCTGCATGCCGGTGTCCTCGGTCCGGTAGTGCAGGGTGGCCAGGGCCGGCCCACCATCCCTTCCGGAGCGGCCGACCTCCTGGTAGTAGGCGTCCAGGGAACCCGGCAGCGAGGCGTGCAGGACGGACCGTACGTCCTCCTTGTCGATGCCCATGCCGAACGCCGAGGTGGCCACCACGACGTCGGTCTCCCCGGACAGGAACGCGTCGTGTATACGGCTGCGTTCGGAGGCGCGGAGCCCGGCGTGGTAGGCCTCGGCGGCCAGTCCGAGGGCGGCCAGTTCACCGGCGTAGTACTCGCTGTCCTTGCGGGTCGCGGCGTAGACGATGCCCGGCTTGGGCTCGCTCGCGGCCCGCTCGACCACGGTACGGCGCCGGTCGTCGTCGTCCAGGTGGCGGCGGACCTCCAGCCTGATGTTGGGCCGGTCGAAGCCGGTCACCATCAGGTGGGGCCGGCGCATTCCGAGCCGCTCGGTGATCTCCTTGCGGACGGGTGCGGCGGCGGTCGCCGTCAGCGCCAGCACGGGGGGTCCGCCGATACGGCGTACGGCCTGTTCGAGGCGCAGGTAGTCGGGGCGGAAGTCGTGGCCCCAGGAGGACACGCACTGCGCCTCGTCCACCACGAACAGCGCGGGCCGCATCCCGGCCAGCCGCTTCACGACCTCCTCCTTCGCCAGCTGCTCCGGCGACAGGTACAGCAGCCGGGCCTCACCCCGGCGCACCGCGTCCCAGGCCTCCTCCGTACTCGCCGCGCCGAGGTCGGAGTTGACGGCGACCGCGCCGGGACCGTCGTCGCCGTCCGGGAGGCCGGCTATCTGGTCCCGCTGGAGGGCGAGGAGCGGCGACACGACCACGACCGGCCCCGGCAGCATCAGGGCGGGCACCTGGTAGACGGCCGACTTGCCGGACCCGGTCGGCATCACGACGAGGGTGTCCTCGCCATCCAGCACCCACTGCATGGCGGTGAGCTGCTCGGGCAGGAGGGCGTCCCAGCCGAACACGTCGGCCGCGATGTCCCGCAGGCGCGCGGCCCGTTCCCGCGCGGTCCGCGGCTCCTCCGGTCCCGGTCCGGGTCCCATGGCAGGCTCCCTCACTGGTCGCGTTCGGTGCGGACGCGTGGGAGCGCCCGCGGAGGCCGATGGGTACCCAGAGTTCCGGGCCCGTACCAGCCGCCCCGCCGGACCGGTTTCAGTCTCCGTCGCCCTCACTCTCCGTCGGCCGCCTGGCGAGGAAGACGAGCTCGCGGCCGGGGCGGTCCGGGGCGTCGCGCACGTCTTCGACCAGGTACCCCCGCGCCGCCAGGTCCACCTCGATCTCGCGCCGCTCGCGGAAACGCAGCGTCGAATCGGAGGTCAGCACCTGCCCGTCCGACGCGAAGACGTAGGTCCACCGGAACGACACCAGGGGCGCCCTCACCCCGGTCACCTCGACCCAGCTCTCGACCGCGCCGACGCCCGCGATCTCGTGCACGCGGTACGACGTCTCCCGGTTCCACTCCTCCCAGGCCCTCCGCGCCGGGTCCCGGGTCTCGAAGGCCAGCAGCCCGCCCGGCCGCAGAGCCCGGTAGGCGCCCCGGAGCGTGTCGCGCCACGCCCGGGGCGCGGTGATCTGCTGGGCGACGTTCGCCGTCATGGTGGCCAGGTCGGCGTGCAGCGGCTCCAGGCCGGTCGCGTCGCCGTGCATCCAGCGGACCCGTGCACTGCCCGGCTTGCCGCGCGCCACGTCCAGGGACGCGCCGGCCGGATCGACCGCGACGACGTCGAGGCCCCGGTCGGCCAGAAGCAGCGCGAACACCCCGGTCCCGCAGCCGATGTCGAGGACCCGCCGCGCTCCGCACTCCTCGGCGATCCGGACGTACGCGTCGAGATCACCGCGGTCAGGGTCGAGCGGGTCGTGGATCGCGGCGAGCCGTGGATGCGTGAAGCCCTCGTCAGCCATGGCGTCGACCGTACGCGGAGCCGACATCACGCCTCCACCGGTTCGACCGCCGTCACGTCGAAGGGGGCGCGGTCACAGCTCCCTGGCGGGCCAGTCCAGCAGCCGCGCGCCGATGACAGCGGTCTGGAGCAGGTAGCGGTGGGCCGGGTCGGCGGGGTTGGCGCCGGTGAGTTTGTGGATGCGTTCCAGGCGGTACGTCAGGGCGCGCACGCTGAGGGTGAGCCGCCGGGCGGCCTCGGCGGCGACGCACCCGCACGCGAAGTAGGCGGTGAGCGTGCCGAGCAGGGGCTCCGCGCCGCCGCGGGCCGTGGTGAGCGGGCCGAGGGTGTGCAGCACGAGGTCGGCCATGGCCTGCCGGTCGCGGGTGAGGACGGGGTAGACCAGGAGGTCGGCGGCGCGCAGGACGGGGTCGTCGAGGTCGAGGCGCGCGGCGAGTTCAAGGGTGTTGAGCGCCTCCTCGTAGGACTGGACGACTCCGCCGGCCCCGGCCTGGGGGCGCCCGATGGCGACCCGGCCGCCGCCGGTGGCGGCGTGCACCTGGTGGGCGAAGTGGGCGAGGATGTCGTCCTGGTGGCCCGGGGCGACGCACAGCAGCCGGCCGTCCTTGGTGGTGAGCAGGATGTTGCGGTCGCCGAACCGGGCGATGAGGGCGCGCTCCACCTGCCGGGCGACCGGGTCGCCCTCGCCGTAGGCGGCCGGGCCCTCGGCGACTGCGACCGCGTGGGCGTGGGACAGCCGCAGGCCGAAGCGTTCGGCGCGTTCGGCGAGCCGCCCCAGGTCGCTGCGGCCGTAGAGCAGGTCTTCGATGAACTCCCGCCGAGCCGCCTCTTCCTGACGTACCGCCAGACGTTGGGCGCGTTCGTAGCCCTCCGCGAACGCGTCCACCGCCTGCTGTACGGCGGCGAGGGCGCGGTCGGCCGAGCCGGCCGGGCCCGGCCAGGCCGTACGGGCGGCGGTCAGGTGCGCGCTGACCAGTTCGCGCAGCCCGCGGCCCGCCTCGGCGGCCTGCTCTCCCGGGGCGCGCCGGGAGGCCAGTTCGTCGCGGGTGAGCCGCCGCCCGGTGACCGCGACCTCAGCGAGGATGTGGGCGTATCCGTCGAGACACCGGTCGGGATCCTGGTGGTCCGTCATCTTGTTCCCCCGTTCGTCGGCGTGCCGGTGGCGACCTGCTGACGCCCCGGCACGCAGACCCTAGAAAACGCTGCCGGGAACCGGCAATGCGGGGACGGGATCAGGCCCTGCACCATGGGGCGCGGGGAGCACTACGGGGGGTTCCGGTGCCGGACACCAGCAGGTGTCCGGCACCGAGACGGGCCCCTCGGCCTGTCCGGCGCCTCGCCGGGCGCCGCCCGGGGTTCCGGTGCGGGCACGGACCGGGCGCGTCAGCCTGCTGCCGCCCGGGGTTCCGGTGCGCGCGTGGGCCGGACGTGTCAGCCGGCTGCCGGCCGGGCGTGCTGGAGGAGGTGGTCGGCGAGCATCTCCAGCACGGCCCTGCTGTCCGCGCTGTTGCGGTCGACGAGCCAGGTCATGTTGAGCCCGTCGATGAGTGACTGCACGTACCGCGCGAGCACCGGCACGGGTTCGGTCCATTCGATTCCGGCGTTGTCGGCGGCCAGTTCGAGCAGGGAGGCGAAGGCCGTGAGGAAGATCTCGTACTGTCGCCCGGCGACGCTCTCCAGGCCCGGGGTGCGCAGCGCGTACTGGGTGAGCTCGTAACTCATCTGGTGTTCACCGGGGTTGGCCTCGAAGCCCTTCCAGAAGGCGTGCAGGCTGTCGAGGACGCTGTCGCGGATGTCCTTGTGCGGGGCGAACAGCCCGCGGACCTCGGCGACGTACCGCTCGGTGAGGGTCTCGGTGACGAGTTCGAGCATCTGCGCACGGGACGTGAAGCAGTAGTGGAAGGCCCCCAGGGTCATGCCGGCCTCGCTGACGATCGCCCGGGTGGTGGCCTTGGCCACGCCGTCCCGTGCCATGACCCGGATCGCCGCTTCGAGGAGTTCGGCCCTCCGGTCGCTCGCCGCCATGCGGGGCACGCGTACTCCTCTCGCTTCACCTGCGGGTTCTTCGGCGCCCGCAAGGATAACCAACCACACGCCACCGACCGGGACCCGGCCGCCCGGGCCGGCGGAGGTCGTCCGGCGGCGGCCCGCGCGGCCGGGTGAAGGTTCCTCGTCCCAGAAGTAAGTCAAACGTCCTGGACGCTTGACTTACTTCTGGGCGGTGGGCGACCGTAGCGAGGACCGACACCTGGCACGAGCACCGCAGGAGGCACGAGTGCGCCCGAAGGCCACTGTTGTTCCCGACGGGATGGACAGGATGGACAGGATGGCGGCTCCCGAGTCGTCGCGCCGGCCCGCCCCGACGCGGCGGGCGGGCCTTTCGCATGCCGCACGGCAGGAGTTCGGACGATGACCGCCCGGACCGCCTCCACCGCTGACGTCACCACGGCCGCCGGCGCCCCGGACCGGTTCGACCGGCTCCGGGCCGCGACCGCCGGACTCGAACCCCCCTTCGGCGTGATCGACCTGGACGCCTTCGACGCCAACGCCGCGGACCTGGAGCGCCGCGCGGCCGGCAAACCGATCCGGCTGGCGAGCAAGTCGCTGCGCTCCCGCGCCCTCATCCGACGCGCCCTCCAACGCCCCGGATTCCAGGGCATCCTCGGCTTCACGCTCCCCGAAGCACTGTGGCTGGCCGAGGAGTTCGACGACGTCCTCGTCGGCTACCCCACCGCCGACCGCACCGCGCTGCGCACCCTGGCCGCCGACGAACGCCTCGCCTCCCGAATCACGTTGATGGTCGACTGCGTCGAGCACCTCGACCTGATCGACGCCGCGACCGGCCCCCGTGCGACGCCCGTCCGGGTCTGCCTGGAACTGGACGCCGCCCTGCGGCTGGCCGGCGGCCGCCTCCATCTCGGCCCGCGCAGGTCCCCGGTCCACACCCCCGCGGAGGCGGCCGCCTTCGCCCGCCAGGTCGCGGCACGCCCCGGCTTCGAACTCGCCGGGATCATGGGCTACGAGGGCCAGATCGCGGGCCTCGGCGACAACCAGCCCGGTTCCCGGATCAAGCGGGCCGTCCTGCGGGCGATGCAGCACTCCTCCGCCGGGGAACTCGGCGAACGGCGGGCCGCCGCGGTCGCCGCCGTCCGGGCCGTGACGCCCCTGAGGTTCGTCAACGGCGGCGGCACCGGCAGCCTGGAGACGACCACCCGGGAGGACGCCGTCACCGAACTCGCCGCGGGCTCCGGCCTGTACGGTCCCGGCCTGTTCGACTTCTACCGGGCCTTCCGGCCCGCACCGGCGGCGTTCTTCGTGCTGCCCGTCGTCCGCCGGCCCACCGCCCGCATCGCCACGCTCCTGGGCGGCGGCTGGGTGGCCTCCGGCCCGCCCGGCCGGGACCGGATGCCCACGCCGGCCTGGCCACCCGGGCTGCGCGTCACCGCCACCGAGTCCTTCGGCGAGGTCCAGACGCCCCTGGTGGGCGGCCCCGCACCCACCCTGCGCATCGGCGACCGGGTCTGGCTACGGCACGCGAAGGCCGGCGAACTGTGTGAGCGCGTCGGCGAGTTGCACCTGGTCGGCGGCGACGAGGTGATCGAGACGGTCCCCACGTATCGCGGCGAGGGACGCCACTTCCTGTGAGCCCGTCTCCCTCGGTCGCGCACCTCGCGGCAGACCTGCCTCAGACCGGATCCGTGGGGATCGACGCCGAGATCCGGTCGAGGCGGCGGCCTATGCCGGTGAGCCAGGCGTCCAGGTCGACGAGGACCGGCTGTGCCACCGTCGTCTCCGGCATCGTGTCGGTCCTGGAGCCACCGTCCGATGCCCGCAGCGCCGCCGGGGCGGGTGCTCGGGGCCGGGCGTGGGCGTCCGACCGGGGCGTGGGGCCTTCCCCGGTTGCTGAGGGAGGGCCGGGGGCGGTGAGGTCGAAGCGCAGGAGGCGTTGCGTGCCCAGGAGCGTCTGGTGGGCGACGACGAGCACCGCGTGCCAGTCGGCGGGCGTGTCCGGCCGGTTCACGGACGGTTCGTTGCGGTACTGGGCGTACGCGGCCTCGGCCAGCCGCAGCCGGTGCAGCAGCGGCAGCGTCGGCAGGCTCGCGCGTGCGGTCGACGCGTCCGTCAGCAGGTCGGTGGTGGGCGGGATGAGGGCTCCGCACGCTCGCAACAGGTCCGCCATCGTGCGGCGGACCTCCCGCCGTCCCCCGGCCGGCCAGGCGAGCAGTCCGCACAGCAGGCCTATGAGGCTGCCGGTGACGACGTCGAGCAGCCGTATTTCTGACAGCCGCCAGTTCACGGGGGTGACCTGGGCGAACACGAGGGCGACCAGGAAGGTGAACAGGGCCTGGGCGCAGGTGATGCCCCAGCGCGGGCCCAGGACGAACGTCACGAGCATCGCCGGTACGAGCAGGGCCGCGTAGACGTCCGTGTGCCGGCCCACGGTGAGCAGCAGGACACCGGCCGCCGCTGCCCCGACGAGGTTTCCGGTCACCGCCCGCCGGATCGCGCCCCAGGTCGCGCCCACGGTGGTGCGTCCGAGGGTGAGGACCGCGAGCAGCACCCAGAACCCGTGCGCGAGGTCGAGCGTGCCGGCCACGAGCCGGGCCGCCGCGAGGCCCAGCGCCACCCGTACGGCGTTCTGGAACCACACCGAGCGGCGGGTGAGGTTGGCGCCCGCACGGCGTGCCCACAGCCGACCGGTCGGCAGATCCGCGTACCAGAAGACGTCACCCGCTGCCGGGGGCGCCGTCCGTCCGCGTTCCGCGATGCCCAGGGCGGTGAGGGCGACCCAGGTGGCCGCCGCGACCTCCAGCACCATGGCCTGCCTCCGCAACACGCCGATGCCGGGCCGCCGAGGGGTCGCGGCCTGCCGTACCCGCTCCGCCTGCGTCTGTCTGATCGACTCCTCCAGCGCGATCACCGACGGGGTGCCCGCGCCGGTGCGCAGGGCCGCGCCGGCCGCCGCGCACACCTGCGCGACGCGGGCGAGCAGTGCGGCACAGGAAGCGTCCGCGACGGGGGGCGCGCCGCGGGGCGCCGCCAGTTCGACGAAACCCTCCATCAGTCGGCGGCTCGCGGCGCCGGCCTGGCTCAGCGCCCGGTCCGTGCGTCCCGGGCCGGTGGGGCGGTGACCGGGCGGCACGTACGAGAACCGCAGCCGCTCGCCCCGCGCACGGAGGTCCTCGACGGGAACGTGACCACCGGCGGCCGCCGACGCGGCGGTGTCCAGGGCGTCGGCCAGCCGTCGGCGGTAGGTGGGCGCGGGCACACCGGGAAACAGGAGGGAGTTGCAGGCGGCCAGCGCGAGCACGCCCACCGCCGCCCCCACGAGCCGGGCCGGCAGGGTCTGCGGGGCGTACGGCGGGAAGCACGCCAGGATGTAGAACAGCTGAAGCCCCGGCGCCGCGCCCGCGCTGCGGGGACCGCCGGCGGGGGCGAACCCGAGCAGGAAGCCGACGACGGCCATGCCGGCGACCGCCGTCCAGGTGCTCGCCGCGAGCGCGGTGCCGAGGACGACGAGGAGAAGGCCGAACGGCAGCGCGCACACCATGACGCGCGCCCGCTGCCGGCCGGCACCGGCGATCGAGGCCAGGGGGCCCAGCGCGATCGGGGCGAACAGGGCGTACAGCGCCGCCACCGGTTCGTCGAAGCCGTAGAGAAACAGGTAGAAGCCGGTGGCGGCGGCGACCGTGGTCTGCACCGCCGGACGCAGGAACCTCGTCCAAGCCTCCTCGCGGACCATCTCCGCCTCCGGCCGCATCACCGTCACCGCCGTGTCGCGGCGTCCCCGCCGACGGTGCACCGGCGTCCTCGCGTCGCGCCCGCCCTCGACCATTGTCGGACCCGGGCGAAGGAAGTGCATGTCAGAGGGGCGAACCCGGGGGCGCGCAAGGGCTTGCCGCGCGCCGCCCGGTCTGGTTGGGTAACGCGCGCCGGACGCGACGGTCGCGCAGGCGGGAGGGGTCGGGCGGCGTGCGTTCCACGGTGCGGCAAGATGTCCAGAAGCCGTTGCCCGACGGGCTCGGCACAGCGATACGGGCGACCGCAGGCGACATCGCGGCGCTGCTGCGGTGCGTGTCCGACAGCGCGGTCCCGGTACCGGGCTCGGAGTGGACGGTCGGAGAGGCCGCCGCCCATCTGGCGCTGGCCAACGAGCTGATGGCCGACCTCGCGCGGGGCCTGGAGCGCCCCTACGGGGACGGCACCCCGCAGAGTCTGGCCGCGGCCAACGCGCGGTCACTCGCCCTGTTCGGCGAGCGCGCGGCCGAGCCGCTGGCGGCGAAGATCACCGAGCAGGCCGACGTGTTCCTCGACGCCGTGGAACGGCACGCGCCCGGCGACCGGGCCACCGCCGCGCCGCCGGTCGTGACACCGCTGGGCGCCATGGACCGGACCGTCCTCGCGTCCTACCTGCTCACCCACATGCTGGGCCACGGCTACGACCTGGCCCGCGCCGTGAAGCGCCCCCACATGATCGACCCGGACCGCGTCGGGCTGTGCATGCCGTTCATGCTGTCGGTCATGCCGCACGTCACCGACCCGGCCGCCACCGCCGGCCTCACGGCCCGCTACACCATCCGTCTCCGGGGCGGCGGTACGGCGTTCGGCGTCACCCTCACCGACGGCGCGGTCGAGGTGACTCCCGGGCCGCCGGACCGGTCGGACTGCACCATCCTGATCGAGCCCGTCGCCTTCCTCCTCATAGCGCTGGGCCGCCGCAACCCGTGGCGGGCCATCGCCCAGGGCCAGGTCCTCGCCCGGGGGCGCAAGCCCTGGCTCGCGCCCCGCTTCCCGACCCTGTTCGCCGCGCCGTGACCGTCCCCGGAGGCCACGGCTTCCGGGGACTACGACCGGCTCAGCGCCGCCACCAGTCGTCGAGCGGGGTGACCGGCACGGTCCGCTTGTGCCGGGTCGCGAGATAACCCGACTCCACCTTGGCCGCCAGGTCCGCCGTGACGTCGGCGCCTTCCAGATAGTCGTCGATCTGGGTGTACGTCAGTCCGAGCGCCTCTTCGTCGGGCAGCGCGGGCCGGTCGTCCTCCAGGTCGGCGGTCGGCACCTTCTTCCACACGCTCGGCGGTGCGCCCAACTCCTGGAGCAGCGCCGCTCCCTGACGCTTCGTCAGTCCGGTGAGCGGGGTGAGGTCCACGCCGCCGTCGCCGTACTTGGTGAAGAAGCCGGTGATCGCCTCGGCGGCGTGGTCGGTTCCCACGACGAGCAGACCCAGCTGTCCGGCGATCGCGTACTGGATCACCATGCGTTCGCGGGCCTTGATGTTGCCGCGGACGAAATCCCGCAGTCCGGGTCCGTCACCCGACAGCCCGCCCAGGCCGCCTGCCGCCTCGGTGGCGACCGCGTCCGCGCCCGGCTTGACGTTCACCGCGACGGACCGGTCGGGCCGGATGAACCGGAGCGCGATCTGCGCGTCCTCCTCGTCGGCCTGCACACCGTAGGGCAGCCGGACCGCGACGAAGGTGGCGTCATGGCCCTCGGCCCGCAGCTCCTCGGCGGCGAGCTGGCACAGCCTGCCGGTCAGCGTGCTGTCCTGGCCGCCGCTGATCCCGAGGACGTAACCCTTGGCCGGAGTCGACCGCAGGTAGTCCTTGAGGAAGTCGACCCGCTGCCGGATCTCGACCTTGGGCACGATGGTCGCCTTGACGCCGAGTTCGGCAAGAATCTGCTCGCGTAGCTTCGCCATGCACGTACTGTACTGGGCCGGGTCGGACCAGCCGGAAGACGGTTCGGGCGACGCCCGCCCGCCTTGGATCCGGGGGCATTTCTTCGGAAAGGGACCTCGGACGCGGCCGGCCCGGCCCCGCGACGTGCGGGACCGGGCCGGCCGGAACAGTGGGGCGCTGTCAGCCCTGGCGGGCCTTGAGGCGCGGGTTCTTCTTGTTCACGACGAAGACGACTCCCCGTCGGCGAACCACCTGAGCGCCCGGCTTGGACTTCAGCGCGCGCAGCGACTTGCGTACCTTCACAGCTCTGCTCTCCTCTTGCCTCTTGCCCGGCCCTCGGGGCTCGGCTACCGGGGACGGAAGGCGGTCGCCGGTCCTCGGCGCCGGCCCTTCGGCTCTCCGCCGGTGATCAGTGCCGGGTCGTCGCGGCCTGGCGGCCGTAGCGGCGCTCGAAGCGCTCCACCCGGCCCGCGGTGTCCAGGACCCGCGTCCTCCCGGTGTAGAAGGGGTGACTCGCCGACGAGATCTCGACGTCGACCAGCGGGTAGGTGGTGCCGTCCTCCCACTCGATCGACCGGGTCGAGTCGAGGGTGGAGCGGGTCAGGAATGCCGTGCCCGCAGCACGGTCACGGAAGACGACCGGCCGGGAGACGGGATGAATGGTGGACCTCATGGTGTTGCCTTCCTCATCGTCCCGCCGTCCGCGCCCGCGGGCGCGGACGGACAGGGGTGCTTCAGCGTTCCTCGCGGAAGGGGACGTGCTCCCCGGCCACCGGGTCGTACTTGCGCAGGACGAGCCGGTCGGGGTCGTTGCGGCGGTTCTTGCGCGTCACATAGGTGACGCCGGTCCCGGCGGTCGACCTGAGCTTGACGACGGGACGCGCGGTGCTGCGTGCCATGAGGTACTCCTTTCACCCACATCGCCGGCATTGAACGGTGCATGCCAGCTACATGGAGGGGAACACCTCCCCCCGCCGATGCATTCCCGGCCCGGCCGACGTCGTCCGGCGCCCGTGATCCGCGGGTGACCGCCCGGCGCAGCGGACGCGGTCAGCCCGCCGCGCCGAAGTGGCTGCCGGTGATCTCGCCGTCGTCCGTGCCGGCCGCGGCGACGCAGCGGAAGACGCGGAGTCCGTCGGCCCACTCCTGCGCGGACGGCGGAACGATGTCGGTCCGCCACGGCACGGTCACCTCGCGGCCCGCGGCCGACCGGGACCTGAGCGCGATGTCCCGTGCGCACAGCGCCCTGACGTCGGGGTGCCTGATCAGGTCCCGGGCGTTGTTCGTCATGCCGTCCTCGGGCAGCCGCGCGATGGCGAAGGTCTCCCAGACGTGTTTCACCTGGCAGTCCGCGCGGCTGACGGTGACGCTGCCGGAGATGTCGGTGATGCCGCTCCAGCACTCCGGGGTGGTGACACATCTGCCGCCCACGCCCTCGACGCCGGCGGCCGGGCAGTCCCGCGTGCTGGTCGGCGTCCCTGCGAACGCCGCGTCCGCTCCGGTGCTCGCACCCGACGAGGCGTCGGACCCACCCGTGCGCGCGGACTTGCCGGTGCCTTCTCCGGTGCCCTTGTCGGTGCTCGTGTCGGAGGACCGGTTCTGATAGGTGATCACCGTGAACGACACGCTCACCGACACGGACACCGCGGCCAGCACCGCGATCAGTCGATACCGCCGCCTGCGGTCGGGTTTCCGCCCGTCCGGTCGCGTGACGGCCGCCACCGGGTCGGTGCCGTCGGGCGGCGTGACCACCGCGGCCGGGCCCGCCCCCGACCGCGTGACGGCCACCGCCGGGCCCGACCCGTCCGGGCCGAGCGGTGCCCCCGGGAGCGTCGTCGGGAACGCGGACGTCCCGGCGCGGTCCCACGGTGGCGGTGTGTCCCGCCGGGCCGGAACCGTGGCCGCGGTGGACGGGGTGCGTACGTGACCGGTCCGCCGGACGGTGTCCGCGCGGACGGCGGCGAGGGCGTCGCGCAGGGTGCCTGCGTCGGGCATACGGTGCGCGGGGTCCGCCGCCAAGGCGTGCCCGAGGACCTCGTCGAGGGCCGCCGGCACACCGGGCAGACCGGGATAGGGCCCGGCGTGGCGCACGATGAGTTCCGCGATGCTGAGCTGTCCGCCGTCCTCGGGGAAGTGGAGTGGGCGGCCACGCAGCAGGGCGTAGACCGTCGCGGCGAGCGAGTACACGTCGCCCGCCGGAGTCGGCTCGGCCAGGTGGAACGCCTCGGGCGGCGCGTACGCCGGAGTCAACGCCTCCCGGGTGACCGACAGTTCACGGCCGGGCCGGGGCATGGCCGCCAGCCCGAAGTCGGTCAGGGCCACGGCACCGAACCGGTCGACCATGATGTTGCCCGGCTTGATGTCGCGGTGCAGCACGCCGGCGGCGTGGGCGGCGGCCACCGCGCCTCCCACGGCGACGCCGACGTCACACGCCTCCGCGACGGACAGGGGCCCGCCGCGCAGCAGCCGGTCGCCGAGAGAGCCACCGGGGCACAACTCCAGCACCATGTACGGCCGGTCGTCGGCGAGGACACCGGCGTCGTACACGGACACCACGTGCGGGTGTCCGGACAACTGCCCGGCCGCGGTCACCTCCCGCAGGAAACGCTGACGGTCGCGGGGCGAGGACAGCGTCCTGCTGTCCACCTTGAGCGCCACCTCGCGGCCCACGGCGAGCTGGGAGGCCCGGTACACCGTGGCGAAACCGCCCTGGCCCAGCACCCCGTGTATCTCGTATCCGGGCAGTTCCAGCCGTTCGGACCACATCGCGGTGACATCCCCCAGCGCGAGACCACCCGCGACGGAGTGTCTGACCGGGGACGCGCAGACTCTAGCGCGCCACCGGGACCGCCGGGCCGGCCGGCCGCGCGCGGTCGTCGTGCGGCAGGATGAGGGCATGAGCGTAGTCAAGATCAACGTACTGACCGTCCCCGCCGAGCAGCGGGAGACCCTGGAGAAGCGCTTCGCCTCGCGCGCCCACAGCGTGGAGAGCTCCGACGGGTTCGAGTGGTTCGAGCTCCTGCGTCCCACCGAGGGCACCGACGACTATCTCGTCTACACGCGGTGGCGTGACGAGGCGTCCTTCCAGGCGTGGATGGAGGGCCCCATGAAGGCGGCCCACCAGGGCGGCGGCACGGCCGGCGAGCGCCCCCGGCCCGCGGCGAGCGGCTCCACGCTGTGGTCCTTCGACGTGGTGCAGCAGACGCCGCCGAAGAGCGCGTAGCCGAGCCTGCCGGCGGGACGCCGGACGTCAGAGGACGCCCTGCCCCGTTACCGGGATCCTCGCGGGTCGTAGGTCCGCCGCGCCTCGGCGAACCAAGGCCGGGCCGGCCCGAAGCGCCGCCGCCGGTCGGCGTGCCGACAGGGGTCCGGAACCGACCGGGTACTGGGTGCCGCCGTCCGCCCGGACCCTCTCGTACGCCGAGCGGTTCGCGGTCGGCGGGCGCCACACCGTCGGCGTGTCCCCGGGAGGCGTGGTACGCGGGAGCGCCGGCAGGTACGGCACGGCGCCGGGTCGTCGCCGCCCCCCTCACCCGGCATCGCGCACCCGGCACCTGGCACCGCCCCGCACTCGCACCCGGCACCGCCCGACACCCCCGGGCCCCACCGTTCACCGCCCACCGGTCACCGCCCGTCACCGCCTCACACCGCCCGCCTGGTGGCGTCCGCCCGGTGGTGCGACGCTGGACGGGCAAGGTGTCCGAGGGGGGGAAACCCGGGAGGGCCGATGGGACGGGACGTCCCGGCCGTGGTCTTCACCCGTGAGGACCGTCGCCGGTACCGCATCAAGATGCACGAGTGCCTCGACGCCTTCGCCCAGATGCTGCGCGAGTCACGGTTCGAGTCCGAGCGGCCCCAGGTGGGGCTGGAGATCGAGCTGAACCTCGTGGACGAAGCCGCAGAACCGACCATGCGCAACAGCGACGTGCTGGAGGCGATCGCGGACCCGACCTGGTCCACCGAGCTGGGCCGCTTCAACCTGGAGATCAACATTCCGCCCCGCGGGCTCACGGCGGGCGGCCCCGACTCGTGGGCCAACGAGATCCGGGACGCGCTGAACCACGCGGAGCAACGCGCCCGGTCGGTCGACGCCCGCCTGATCATGATCGGCATCCTGCCCACCCTCCGGGAGGAGCACGCCGGCGAGGGAGCGCTGTCGGAGAACCCCCGCTACCGCCTGCTCAACGACCAGGTGTTCGCGGCCCGGGGCGAGGATCTGCGCATCGAGGTGGACGGCGTCGACCGGCTGCGGACCTACGCGGACACGATCACGCCGGAGGCGGCCTGCACCAGCACCCAGTTCCATCTCCAGGTGTCCCCGGACGAGTTCGCCGACTACTGGAACGCGGCTCAGGCGATCGCCGGGGTCCAGGTCGCGCTGGCGGCGAACTCGCCGTTCCTGTTCGGCAGGGAACTCTGGCACGAGACGCGTATCCCCCTGTTCGAGCAGGCCACCGACACCCGCCCGCAGGAGATCAGCGTGCAGGGGGTGCGTCCCCGGGTGTGGTTCGGAGAACGATGGATCACCAGCGTCTTCGACCTCTTCGAGGAGAACCTGCGCTACTTCCCGGCCCTGCTGCCGCTGTGCGACGAGCAGGACCCGGTGCAGACCCTGGACCGCGGCGACATCCCCGAGCTGGCCGAGCTGAGCCTGCACAACGGCACCATCTACCGCTGGAACCGCCCGGTCTACGCCATCGCCCACGACAAGCCGCACGTCCGCGTGGAGAACCGGGTGCTGCCGGCCGGCCCGACCGTCGCCGACACCCTGGCCAACGGCGCCTTCTACTACGGCCTGACCCGCGCCCTGGTCGAGGAGGACCGTCCGGTGTGGTCACGGATGTCCTTCCAGGCCGCCGAGGACAACCTGCACACGGCGGCGCGGCACGGCATCGAGGCGCTGCTGTACTGGCCGGGTATGGGCGAGGTGCCGGTGCCCGAACTCGTCCTGCGCCGTCTGCTGCCGCTGGCGCACCGGGGGCTGGAGCTCTCCGGGATGGACACGGCCTGGCGGGAGCCGCTGCTGGGGATCATCGAGCAGCGGTGCGTGACGGGCCGGAACGGGGCCGTCTGGCAGAAGGAGATGTTCCACGCGATCGACTCCTCCGACCGTTCCGGCCGCCGTGAGGCGCTGCGGAGGATGACGCAGCTGTACATCGACTACATGCACCTCAACGCCCCGGTCCACACCTGGCCGGTCGACTGACGCGGCCGGCGCCGGGTTCCGACGCCGCGACCTGGGTGGGTCCACGGAGCCGGGGGGGTGAGGTCGCCACCTCGGAGCGGTTCACGGACAGCGGGAGCACCGACCCGGTGGTGATCCGGCGCCTGTTCGGCCGACTCCGGGCAGTCGGCCCCACGCGCGGCGCGTCGCCGTAAGGGGCTGGACGCTGAGCCGCGAACTCGCCACGATCATCCGGCTCCAGGAGTACGACTCCCTCGGGTCGGCCCCCCTGCGCCGCCCAACAGACATGCCTGGACGGCCCGTTGTGGTGTGCCACCCCATATCAGCGGGCGGTTCACGCTTCTACGTTCCCTCTCCATGACACAGACCAGAGCCGCAAGCCGTCCCGTCCTCCTGGCGACCCTCCTTCTCGCCCTTCTCTCCGTGTTGCTCACCCCGGGCCGCGCCTCTGCCGCCTCCCTCCAGGAGGTGACCGGGTTCGGCAGCAACCCCGGCGCGCTGCGCATGTTCCGCCACGTGCCCGACGGGCTGCCCGCCGGCCGTCCCGTGGTGGTCGCCCTGCACGGCTGCACGCAGAACGCCGCCGGCTACGGCACCGGCAGCGGCTGGCTCCAACTCGCCGACCGCTGGGGCTTCTCCGTCGTCCTGCCGCAGCAGCAGACCGCCAACAACGCGTCGAGCTGCTTCGACTGGTTCCAGAGCGGCGACATCGAGCGCGGCAACGGCGAGGCCGCGAGCATCGCGCAGATGGTGGAACGCCAACTCGCCGACGTCTCGGGCGACTCGGCGCGCGTCTACGTCACCGGGCTCTCCGCCGGCGGCGGGATGACCGCGGTGATGATGGCCGCGTACCCGGAGAAGTTCGCCGCGGGCGGTGTCGTCGCCGGCCTGCCGTACGGCTGCGCGCAGGCCGCCGCGTCGCCGTACGTGTGCATGTACGTCGGCGCGACGCAGACCCCTCGGCAGTGGGGAGACCGGGTGCGGGCCGCGAGGCCCGGCTACGCCGGCCCGTGGCCCGCGCTCACCGTCTTCCAGGGCACCGCCGACTACACGGTGAAGCCCGTCAACATGACGGACCTGACGGCACAGTGGACCGACGTGCACGGCGCCGACCGGACCGCGGACGTCAGTGACACCGTCGCCGGCTACCCCCACCAGGTGTTCCGCGACCCCTCCGGCGGTACGGCGGTCGAGACGTACAGCATCACCGGCATGGGCCACGGCCAGCCCGTCGACCCGGGCAGCGGCAGTGAGCAGTGCGGGGTCGCGGGGGCCTACGTCCTCGACGTGAACCTGTGCGCCGCACAACGGCTCGGGCGTGCCTGGGGACTCGGCTGACCGGACTCGACCGACGCGGCGGCCCCCGCGACCGGCCACCGGCCACCGGCCACCGGCCACCGGCCACCGGCCACCGGCCACCGGCCACCGGCCACCGGCCACCGGCCAC